>DASSZC010000550.1:0-2080 GCA_035702925.1 Gemmatimonadaceae bacterium
TGGTCGGCTCGCCACGACGGTCCCTGCGAGCGATCGGACATCAGTGCCTCACGCATCGCCGCCGCCGTCGGCCAGCGATCCTCGGGTGACTTCATCATCGCCCGCTCGATCGCCTCGCGCAGCCCCGCCGGGGCGTCGGGGCGCAGCTCGACGATGGGCTGCGGTCGCTCGCTGACATGCTTGAGCAGGAGCGCCATCGAGTTGCCCGCGGAGAACGGAACCCGGCCGGTCAGCATCTGGTAGCCGAGCACCCCCAGCGAGTAGATGTCGCTGCGGCCGTCGATCTCGCGCTCGCCTAACGCCTGCTCGGGCGACATGTACGCCGGTGTCCCGATCGCCATCCCGGTCACCGTCAGGCGCGTCCCCGATTCCACCGCCCGTGCGATCCCGAAGTCGGTGACCATGACGCGGCCATTGTTGCCGTCGAGCAGGATGTTGTCCGGCTTCACGTCGCGATGGATCACCCCGCGCAGGTGGGCGTAGGCCAGCGCATCGGCGCACTCGCAGAGGAGCCGGCGCACCTCGTCGACCTGCTGCCGCGGCTCGCGCTCGATCAGCGTCGCGAGGCTCCCCCCGGTGACGATCGTCATCACGAACCAGGCGATGCCATCGCGCTCGCCGACGTCGTAGATCGGGACGATGTGGGCGTGCGACAGGTGCGCCGAGGTCTGCGCCTCGCGGGTGAACCGGGCGCGAATCGCCGGGTCGAACGCCAGCTCCGGAGGGAGGACCTTGATCGCGACCGGGCGGTTCAGCCGCCGGTCGCGCGCCCGGTAGACCACCGACATCCCGCCGCGTCCGATCTCGCTCTCGACTTCGTACTGTTCGCCGATCGCGGCGACGACGCGGTCGTGCAGGGGCTCGTTGTCGGGTCCCATCGTACCTCCGGAGGCATTTCCAGCGGGAACCGCGCCCCGTGAACCGGGCGCGCGACCATGATAACGGTCAGGGGACGGGGGTGCCACAGGATTCGGCCGCGGCGATCGCCTCACGCAACCCTGACGACGCCGCGCTTGCCATCAGCGCGACGAGCGGCAACTTCTGGAAGGAGGTACGCCGTCCGCGAACTGACGTCGCGTGCACGGCGCCGGTTTCAATCCACCACGATGCCAATGAAGCTCATTCGCGCACTCCCCCTGCTCATCCTCGGCGCCCTCCCGCTCCGGGCACAGTCGAACCCGCGCAGTGCCGGCGCGCCACGCGAGGCGTGGGGGCCGGCGGGAAGGCCGATCGATGCGGCGACGCTGCGTGACACCGCGGTGGCGAGCATCGTACGCGCCGAGCACGAGTTCATGGACGACGTCGCGCGCCGCAGGCTCGAGGGATGGGTCGATCACTTCGCTGACAGCGCGGCGACCTTTCCGCCGGGGAAGCTGGTGAACGTCGGGCGAGCGCCGATCCGGCAGGGGATGGCCGCGATCTTCGCCGACACGTCGGTTCACGTCGCCTGGTATCCCGTGTACGCGACGGTCGCCACCTCGGGGGACCTCGGCTATACCTGGGGCTACTACCGCTGGACGAGTCGCGACGACAAGGGCGCACCTGCCGCTCCCGCCACCGGGAAGTACCTCACCATCTGGCGGCGCGACTCGACGGGCCGGTGGATGGTCGTCGTCGACACGGGGAATCCGGGTCCCGTTCCCGCCGGGTTCTTCGAGGGAGCGAAGTAGGGATTCACGCGCAACTGGCCGGCCTCACGACTGGCCGCCCCGCGGGGTGAGCGGTATATCATCCGCTCACCCTCGAACGAGCTTCGCCCCTGTCGCTGATCCGCGGCGCCGCCCTCGGTGCGGCGATCTGTCTCGTTCCGTCGCTGCTCCCCGCGCAGTCGCCCGCGTCCGGCGTCGTCGCCGGCCGCGTCACCGCGCGCGTGGACAGTACGGCGGTCGCGCCGGTTGCGGGCGCCACGGTCCTGGTCGCCGGCACAACGCGCGAGTCGATCACCGATGACAGCGGGCGCTTCGTCCTGCCTGACGTTCCGCCCGGCCGGCAGGTGATCCGCGTGAAGGGGCCCGGGTACCGCCTCGCCGAGCGCGTGGTCGAGGTCACCGCCGGGGACACGGCGCGCATCGAGGTCGCG
>DASSZC010000206.1:0-2558 GCA_035702925.1 Gemmatimonadaceae bacterium
GCAGTCGATCGAGCCCCCGCGCGACATCCAGCAGTCGATGGAGCTGCAGATGCGCGCCGAGCGCGAGCGCCGCGCCCTCGTCACCGGCGCCGAGGCGAGCAAGCGCGCCGCGATCCTCGAGTCGGAAGGCCAGCGCGAGGCGCAGGTCCGGAAGGCCGAGGGGGAGAAGGAGGCAGCGATCCTCCGCGCCCAAGGCCTCGCCGAGGGACGCGTCGCGATGGCAACCGCCGAAGCCGATGCCATCAAGCGCATCGCCGACGCCCTCCCCGAGGGTCAGGCCGCGATGTACATGCTCGGCCTCAAGTATCTCGAGGCGCTGCCGCAGCTGACGCAGGGGAAGGGAAGCACCATCTTCCTCCCGACCGAGGCGTCGGGAGTGATGGGTGCGCTCGGCGGGATGCGCGCCCTCCTCGACCGCGCTGGCCCCCAACCCCCCGATGGAACCGCGGCACCGCGCCAGTCACCGCAGCTCCCCGCGCTCCGTCCCCCGGACGATTCGACGAAGAAGGAGTGAGCGTGCCCGAACCGATCACCCGCGAGCGCGCCGAACGCATCGTTCGCGCGCACGCCTGTGAGAACTGTGGTGAATACAGCTACAAGCGTCTCGTCGTGAAACCGGCCAACGAAGGGCAACGCGAGATGGGCGCCATCTGGCACGCCATGAAGGTCTGCGGCGTCTGCGGCCACGAACAGGAAATCGGCCTCGACCCCGAAGGCGACATCACCTACGCCAGTTGAGGGGGAGGCCTTTTCTTTCGCAGGCTGTTTCTATCCCATTCCCACTCCCGCCTTACCCCCGAAGCTCCCATATTCGACTGAGCACTTTCACACCTCACTAGTCGCTGCTCGCCGTCCTCACACCTCACTAGTCACTACTCGCCGTCCCCATGCCGCCCATCAACGTCTCCACCCTCGTCCCCGGCGCTCGTGTTCATCACGAGCTCCGCGTCGTCGAGCGTGATATCAAGAAGACGAAGAACGGCGACCCCTACGCCCTGCTCACTCTCGGCAACCGGCATGGGGAGATCAGGACCGCGCCGGTCTGGCACGACAAGCTCCATTGGGTGGACGGCGCCGAGCCGGGAACGATCGTCCAGGCGATCGGCGAGGTGAAGAACTACGTCGACGGATCACGCGCGAAGCGGCAGCTCGAGCTCACCGGCCCGCTGCGCATCATCGCCCAGCAGGCGATCAACCTCGACGACTTTCTCCCCCGCGTCGATGACGACCTGACCATGCTCTGGTCCTCGCTCGACAAGGTGCGCGGCGAGGTCAGCTCGGCCAAGCTGCGGAAGGTGCTCGCCGTCTTCTTCGACGACGACCTGTTCCGCCTCCAGTTCGAGAAGTCACCCGCCTCGACCCGCGGACACCACGCCAAGGTCGGCGGACTGCTTCGCCACGTCACCGAGGTGACGTTCATCGCCCGCACGATCGCGAACTCGATGCGCACCGGCAGCGTCAACCCGGTGAACCTCGACCTCGTCATCACCGGCGCGCTCCTCCACGACGTCGGGAAGGTCGAGTCGTACCGCGTCTCGCCGATCGGCTTCGAGACGACCCCCTGCGGGCACCTGCTTGGCCACATCGTGCTCGGCACCCTCATGCTCGAGCGCCGGCTCGCCGCGTTAGGCGAGCCGGTCTGCTCCGAGCAGCAGCTCCTCGAGCTGCAGCACCTCATCCTCTCGCATCACGGCTCCCTCGAGTTCGGGAGCCCGGTGCGCCCGATGACCCTCGAGGCCGAGATCGTCCACTGGGCCGACGAGTCCTCGGCCAAGGCGAACAGCTTCGTCGAGTCGATCGCCGACCCGTCGAACTTCGCGTCGGGGGGCGAGTTCTCCGAGCGCGTCTGGATGCTCGACAACCGCCGCCTCTGGCAGCGCCCGCACGGCTGGGAGTAGGCCGCGGCGCTCGCGCCGCACCCTTGCCGCGCCTCGCGGCTGCCTAACGTCAGGACCGACATGCGCAACTCGCTCCCCCTGCTCGCCGCCGCCGCGCTGACCGCGGGGGCGCGCCTCGCCGCGCAGGCACCGCTCGCCACCTACGCCGACGCCTTCGAGACTCGCGCCGGCGCCGCCACGCCGGCGATCCGCTACGACGTCCGCGTCGATACCGCGGCGGCGAGGCTTTCCATCGTCATGCACGTCGAGCGCGCGCCGGCGACGGTCCGCATCGCGATCCCCCGCTGGGCACCCGGCGCCTACCGACTCGTCGACTTCGCCGCCCGCCTGCGCGCGGTCACCGTCGTCACCAGCGCCGGCGAGCGGCGCGTCGCCGACAGCGCGCTCGCCGGGAAGTCCGTCTGGCCGTCGCCTAACGCTCCGGCGCTCGCCGTCCCCGGCGGGATCCTCGAGGTGCGCTACGAGGTCGTCGGGGACAGCTCGCCGAACAATCGCGCCTTTCTCCGCGCCTCGGGCGCCCTGCTCGATGGGCCGGGCACGTACCTCTACCTCCTCGACCAGACCCTCGCCCCGGCGCGCGTGCACTTCGACGTGCCCTCGACCTGGCGCATCGTCACCGGCCTGCAGCCGACCCTCGACCCGGCGTCGTTCTTCGCGCCC
>DASSZC010000045.1:0-10562 GCA_035702925.1 Gemmatimonadaceae bacterium
GAGCGTTTTGCCGTCCGCGACTACCACGGTGCGGTGCTCCTCCTCCGGGAGGCGATCGTCGAGGGGATGGCCTACGCCGATGCGCAGAACATGCTCGGGCTGTCTCTCGCCCTCGTCGGCCGGTCCGACGAGGCGATCGCCGCGTTCGATGCCGCGCTCGCCCTCAATCCGCGCTACGTCGAGGCGCACCTGAACCGGGCGGTGCTCCTCAACGACATGGGGCGCCTGACGGAGGCGCGCGCCGCCTTCGAGACCGCCGAGCACCTCGGGAAGCCGGACGAGACGGGCTTCCCGGTGATGGTCGCGAACCGCCTCGCCAACGCCCACGCGACGCTGGCCTACGATTACCGCGCGGCCGGCGCGCTCGATGAGGCGGTCGCCCAGTACGAGCGGGCGCTCCAGCTGCGCCCCGGTTACGCCGACGTCCGCCTTGCGCTCGCCCGCGCGCTGACCGAGCGGGGGCGGCACCGCGAGGCGGCCGACCAGCTCGACGAGGTGCTCCGAATCCGCCCGGATTGGCTCGACGCCATGCTGCTTCGCGGGTTGACCGCTTATCTTCAGGGTGACCTGACGGGTGCGGACCGAGTCTGGACCGCGGCCGGTGAACGTCATCCCGAAGAGCCACGCGTCGAGATCTACCGATCGATGCTGGCCCGCCGGCGCGACGAAGCACGCTAGATCCACCCCCCGAGATCGAACCGCCGCCCGACTTCCGGGTAGCAATCCAGTCATGCCACCCGTGATCCGAAAAGTCGTTTTCCTCCTCGCCGTCGTGACGGCCTCTGCGTGCACGAGCAAGGCGTGGAGCCCGAAGCAATTCACCACGAACGAAGCGCTCTACACCGCGTCGAAGCAGCGTTACGACCACGGCAAGCTCGATGACGCCATCGCCGGGTTCGAGAAGCTGACGCTCGACCTTCCCGCCCGCGACACGCTGCTTTCGCGTTCTCACTACTGGCTCGCGATGGCGCATGAGCGAAAGGGTGAGCACATCCTCGCCGCGCAGAGCTTCAGCCGGCTCATGGAGTCGTTCCCCGACGACACGCTGGCGGACGACGCGCTCCTCCTGGCGGGGAAGTCGTACCGGAAGTTGTGGAGAAAGAGCTCGCTCGATGCGACCTACGGCGAATCGGCGCTGAGCACGTTCAACACCCTCCTCGCCCTGTATCCCAACTCGGACAAGCGCGCCGAGGCGGAGAAGAACGTCGCGCAGCTCGAGGCCGAGTTCGCGAAGAAGGACTACGAGACCGGCGTGCACTATTTCCGGCGGAAGGCCTTCGACTCGGCGATCCTGTATTTCAAGGACGTGGTCAAGAAGTATCCGGCGACGGATTACGCGCGGAAGTCGCAGCTCAAGCTGGTGCAGGCCTATGACGCGATCTCCTACAAGGCTGACCGCGACGATACCTGCACTGCGCTGCGCGAGCGGTACCCGGCGGATTCCGAGGTTCGCGCGCGGTGTGGCAACGCACCCGTCGCCAGCGTCGCCCCCAGTACCGCAACGCCCTGAGGGCGTGCGCCTCGGCATCCTGGGTGGAACGTTCGACCCGCCGCACTTCGGTCATCTTCTCGCGGCGGTGGATGCGGTCGAGCGCCTGACGCTCGACCGCCTCGTGCTTGTCCCGGCCGCCGTCCAGCCGCTCAAGTCCGCGAGCGCCACGGCACCGGCCCACGACCGCCTGGCGATGACGCGGCTGCTCGTCACGGACGACGCGCGGTTCGAAGTCGATCCGCTGGAAATCGAGCGGGCAGGGTTATCTTTCAGCGTTGACACCCTCGCGGTCTTCGCCGAGCGTTTCCCGTCGGCCGAGCGATTCTTTCTGGTCGGCGCCGATGTCCTGCGTACATTTGACAGGTGGCGCCAGCCGGAGCGGGTTCTCGCCCTGGCGAAGCTGGCGGTGATGACGCGCGACGACGGGTCCCCGATCGCCGCGCTGCCGGCGGGGGCGGTAGCGGTACCGTCGCGCCGGATCGACGTGTCATCGACGGAAATTCGCGCCCGGGTCGCCGCCGGGCGCTCGCTGCGTGGCTTCGTGCCCGATTCGGTCGCCGCGTACATCGCGGCGCACGGGCTGTACCGATAGAGGAGAGAATGTTAAAGCGGCTCATTACGTCGGTCATGGGTACGCGCCACGAGCGCGAGCGAAAGCGCATCCAGCCGATCGTCGACGAGGTCAACGAGCATTACGCGCGGCTGCAGACCGTCTCCGAGGCGGAGCTGTGCGCGCAGACGGAGAAGTTCCGCGGCATCATCCGCGAGCACACCGCCGAGATCGAGTCGAAGATCGCGGCGCTGCGCGACGCGAAGCGCACCGCGGCTGATCCCGCCGAGCGTGAGCGCATCGACAGCGAGCTTTCCGGGGCCGACGGGCGCGGGGGCCTCGAGGGCGCTCTGCGCGAGGCAACCGCCGAGGTGCTCGACGAGATCCTCCCCGAAGCATTCGCCACCGTGCGCGAGGGCGCTCGCCGCCTCCTCGGCACGACCGCGGTCGTTACCGGGCACGAGCAGCCGTGGGACATGGTGCACTACGACGTGCAGCTCATGGGCGGCATCCAGCTCCACCTCGGGAAGATCGCCGAGATGGCGACGGGCGAAGGAAAGACCCTCGTCGCGACGCTGCCGCTCTACGTGAATGCGCTCCCGGGAAAGGGCGCGCACCTCGTGACCGTCAACTCGTACCTGGCGCGGCGTGACTCGCAGTGGATGGGTCACCTCTATCGCTACCTCGGCCTGACGGTCGCCTGCCTCGACGACACCGAGCCGGGGACCCCGGAGCGGCGCGCCGCGTACGCCAGCGACATCACCTACGGCACGAACAACGAGTTCGGCTTCGACTACCTGCGCGACAACATGGTGCCCTCGCTCGACCAGCGGGTGCAGCGTGGCCATCACTTCGCGATCGTCGACGAGGTGGACTCGGTGCTCATCGACGAGGCGCGGACGCCGCTCATCATCTCCGGCCCGGTCGGCGGGGAGAACGACATGCAGTACCGCGAGCACAACGCCGCGGTCGAGCGCGTCGTGCGGAAGCAGACGGAGCTCGTCAACAACCTGGTGGCTGACGGCGAGCGCGCGCTCGAGGCGGGAGACAACAGCACGGCCGCGCTGAAGCTCTATCAGGCACGGTTAGGCTCCCCGCGCAACAAGCGGCTGCTCAAGGCGATGCAGGAGACCGGCGTCAAGTCGCTGGTCCAGAAGATGGAGCTCGACCACATCGCCGACCGGAAGATGTCGGCGAGCAAGCAGCAGTTCGCCGACATCGAGGAGGACATGCTGTTCGTGCTCGACGAGCGCGGGCACAGCGTGCACCTCACCGACCGCGGCGCCGACTTCATGTCGCCGCAGGATCCGGACGCCTTCATCCTGCCGGACATCTCCGACGCGGTGCACCGCGTCGAGCGCGACACGACGCTGTCGGCCGCCGAGCGGCTGCAGCGCAAGCGCGAGATCGAGCTCGAATACGCGATGAAGAGCGAGAAGCTCAACATCGTGCACCAGCTCCTGCGCGCCCACGCGCTCTATGAGAAGGACGTGAACTACGTCGTGCAGGAAGGGCAGGTCCTGATCGTCGACGAGTTCACCGGCCGCACGATGCCGGGGCGGCGCTGGTCGGAGGGGCTCCACCAGGCGGTCGAGGCGAAGGAAGGGGTCCAGGTGAAGGGCGAGACGCAGACGCTCGCGACCGTCACCATCCAGAACTACTTCCGCATGTACGACAAGCTCGCCGGCATGACGGGCACCGCCGAGACCGAAGAGGCGGAGTTCTTCCAGATCTACAAGCTGGAAGTCGCCGTCGTCCCGACGAACAAGCCGATCATCCGCGACGACCGAAACGACCTCGTCTTCAAGACGCGCCGCGAGAAGTACAACGCGATCATCGAAGAGGCGAAGCGGCTCAACACGTTAGGCTTCCCGGTGCTGATCGGGACGGTCAGCGTCGAGGTGTCGGAAACGCTCGACCGCCTGTTCAAGCGCGAGGGCCTCAAGCCTAACGTCCTCAACGCGAAGTATCACCAGCGCGAGGCGGAGATCGTCGCCGAAGCGGGACGCCGCGGCGGGATCACGATCGCGACGAACATGGCCGGCCGCGGAACCGACATCAAGCTCGGCGAAGGAGTTCGCGAGTCGGCCCCGTCGGTCGTCAAGGACGACGAGGGGAACGAGGTCGAAGTGATGGAGATCGGCGGCCTCCACATCATCGGCTCGGAGCGCCACGAGTCGCGGCGCATCGATCGCCAGCTGCGCGGCCGTGCCGGCCGCCAGGGAGATCCAGGGGCGTCCCAGTTCTTCCTCTCCCTCGAGGACGACCTGATGCGCCTCTTCGGGTCGGAGCGCATCGCCAAGCTGATGGACCGGATGGGCGCCCAGGAAGGGGATGTCCTGACGCACCCGCTGATCACCCGCTCGATCGAGCAGGCGCAGAAGCGCGTCGAGCTGCAGAACTTCCAGAGCCGCAAGCGGCTGCTGGAATACGACGACGTGATGAACCAGCAGCGCGAGGTCATCTACTCGCTGCGGTCGTTCGCGCTCGAGGGTGGCGAGGAGCTGAAGGGCGAGGCGCAGACGATGTTCGACAAGGCGCTGCGCAAGCGCGTCGAGGATGCCATCGCGCTCGCGAAGGAAGACGGGATCTGGGACGTCGAGCTGCTGAATCAGGATCTCCTGATGCACTACATGCTCGTCGTCCCCGAGTTCGCCGACCCGCAGAAGGCGCCGAGCGACCGCGAGAGCTCCGTCGAGGCGGTGCTCAACGCGGGGCGTCGCGCATTCGACGAGAAGATGGTGAGCGTCGCAGCGGTCGGCGACGACTTCCTCCGCTTCGTGATGCTGAGCGTGCTCGATGAGAAGTGGAAGGATCATCTGCACGACCTCGACCAGCTCCGCAACGCGATCGGGTATCGCTCGTGGGGGCAGAAGGACCCGCTCGTCGAGTACAAGGAGGAGGCGTACTCGATGTTCGTCGAGCTGATGGCGGACATCTACCACACCTTCACCGAGCGATTCCTGAAGATGCAGATCGTCTATCAGGAGGCGCCGCCGCCGATGCCCCCACCGCCGCGCCAGCCGACCAGGCGTTATGACGCGATGGGGATCCTGCGCGACGTCAACGAGCCGGAGGAGCCAACCGGAACCGACGAGACGCTCGACGTCGGGCCGGGAGAAGCGCCGGCCGCGGACATCGTTGCCCGCCAGGATCCGCTGATCGTCGGATCGGGCAAGGCACGCCCCCTCAGCTCCCTCGGCACCGGGATGACCGGCGGGACCGACGGAAACGGTACGGGAAATGGGAAGGGCACCGATTGGGAATCAGTCGGCCGCAACGATCCATGCCCATGCGGCTCCGGCAAGAAGTTCAAGAAGTGCCATGGAGCGCGCGTGTAGCAGCGGTCAGCGGCACTTCGACACGCTGCCGGAATGCGCAGCGGTCATCGGCCCGGGAACGTCAGGCTGCCTTCGCGGTGGCCTGCACCGCTCCCGGGCCGGTGTCGTCTGCCGAGTAGGGAAAGTGCCTCTTCAGGCGGAGGAAATGCCGCTCGAAGGTCCACCAGGTCGTGAACCCGAACACCCACATCACCGCGGTGAAGGCGACGCTGTACACGACGAAGGCGGGCAGCCGGCTCCCGGCGATCACCGGAAGGTCGGTGCGGTCGAAGACCAGCGTGTCGAAGGCGAGCAGCACCGGGGGATGGAAGAGGTAGATCGAGTAGCTGTACCGCCCCACCGATCGGAGGAGCCGGCTGCCTAACGTCCTGGCGAGCGCCGATCCGGGCGCGGCGTGGAGGGCGCGCTCGACGAGCGACGCGAAAGCGAGGGCGAGGAGCGTGTAGCCTGACGTCCGGACGAGGGGGCTCGAGTAGCGGAGCGCGCGATCGTGAAGTGCGATCGCCAGGAGGAGCCCGATGGCGACCGTGCCGGCGAGCCGCAGCCGCGGGAGCAGCCGCTCGCGCTCCTCGTCACGAATGAGGATCGCGAGCAGCGCGCCGGCGCCGAAGGAATCGGCACGGAAGGGGGTGAGGAGATGCGTCGTCAGCGTCAGGACCCCGGCGGCGACCGCCGCCGCACGCACGGCCGGGAGCCAGAGCATCAGGCGCACGGTCGCGCCGCGGAGGCGCCGCGCTCCCGCGATGAGCACGAGGGAGGGCCAGGCGAGGTAGAACTGTTCCTCGACCGAGAGCGACCAGAGGTGGCCCGTCTGAAAGCCGTCCCACCCGCGAATGGCGACGATGACGTTGGTGAGATACGCCGCGTGCCAGGGGAGGCCCGCGAGCAGCGTGTCGCGATGCAGCTCCGCGGGGAGCCGCCACGCCGCGGCGAGCAGGAGGAGCAGGTACAGCCAGTAGAGCGGGAGGATCCGCAGCGCGCGCCGCGCGAAGAAGACCCGGAAGTAGTGCGGGTCGCGGCGGCTGTCGAGCAGGATGCCGGTGATGAGGAAGCCGGAGAGGACGAAGAAGAGATCGACCCCCATCCATCCCGCTCGCAGCGCGCGGAGGACGACGTCATCGAAGCCACTCGCCGCGGTGGTGCCGCTGGCGAGGTGCGTCGCGAGGACGAGGAGGATCGCGCACCCCCGAACGCCATCGAGCAGCGGGAGGTGGGGGCGGTTGGGAGTTTCCGCTGGGGAGATTGGAGAGGTCATCGCGAGGCCGCCGTTGGACGGAAGCCGCTTCAGCGGGTTCCCTCCTGGGGACGCGTCCTGCCGGGGCGCGGTCACGGTTCGACGTTCGGCCCCGGCCGGCGCTTCGATGATGATGATCCGCTGCCCCTGGTTCGAGATCATGCGGACCCAACGTGGGCGGCCAGCTGTATCATGTTTGTGATGCCGCGGCGCCCCTCCTCCTTGAGCGAGCGTGTCTGAGCGGTTATCACTCCGAGAGATCCCCCAGTTCGACCGGCCCCGCGAGCGGCTCAAGCACCTCGGCGCACAGGCGTTGAGCTCCGCCGAGCTGCTGGCGATCATACTGGGAAGCGGGGCGCGGGGCCGGTCGGCGTTGCACGTGGCGCAGGACGTGCTCGCCTCGGCGGGGGGATCGCTACGGCGCATCAGCGCGCAGCCGGTCGCGGCGCTGACCGCGCACGGTGGGATCGGCGCGGCGCGAACCGTTGCCGTTCATGCCGCGTTGGAGCTGGGCAGGCGCATGGCGAGCGAGCTGCGCGACGAGGGCGCGCCAGTGCGATCGCCGGCGGACGTCTACGCGGTCTTCTCGCCGCGGCTGGAGGACTTACCGGTGGAGGAGTTTCACGTGGCCGTGCTCGACGCACAACACCGCATGGAGCGTGACGTCACCGTCACGCGCGGCATCCTGAACTCTTCGCTGGTGCATCCGCGCGAAGTGTTCCGGGAGGCCATCGCGGAGCGCGCGGCGGCGATCATCCTCGTCCACAACCACCCGAGCGGCGACCCGACTCCCTCGAGCGACGACCGGATGGTGACGGAGCAGCTCGTGGCGGCCGGCCGGCTGCTCGACATCCCCGTGCACGATCACGTGATCATCGGCCGCGGGCGCTACACGAGCTTCGCCCAGGCGGGGCTGCTGTGACCGCACCGGCGAAGGACCTGACGATCCCCGGGTGGGGACCGGCGGCGGAGCTTCCCGACCGGCTCGATCGCGAGCTCCTCGCGCGTGCCTATCGCTTCAGCGAGAAGGCACATTCGGGGCAGACGCGGCGCTCGGGAGAGCCGTACGTCACGCACTGCGTGGAGGTCGCCAAGATCCTCGCCGAGCTGCAGCTCGACACGGTGACCGTGGCCAGTGGGCTGATCCACGACGTCGTCGAGGACACGAGCGTGACGGTCGCCGACGTTGAGCGCGAGTTCGGGAGCGAGGTCGCCGGGATCGTCGACGGGCTGACGAAGATCGCCAGCCTCCCGTTCGGCACCTCGCAGGAGCGCCAGGTCGAGAACTACCGGAAGCTCCTGCTCTCGATCGCGAAGGACGCGCGGGTCATCCTCATCAAGCTCGCCGACCGCCTGCACAACATGCGGACGCTCGAGCACCTGCCAGCGGAGAAGCGCGCGCGCATCGCCCTCGAGACGCGCGACCTCTACGCCCCGCTCGCGCACCGCTTCGGCATGGCGCGCGTCCGCTGGGAGCTCGAGGACCTCGCGTTCAAGCACATCGAGACCGAGGAGTACAAGAAGCTGGCGAAGCTCGTCGCACAGAAGCGCGGCGAGCGCGAGACGCTGATCGCCCAGCTGCGCGAGCCGCTGGAGAGCGAGTTGAAGCGCGCCGGCATCAAGAACGTCGAGGTTACCGGCCGGCCGAAGCACCTCTGGTCGATCTACAAGAAGATGAAGCAGCGCGACAAGCCGTACGAGGAGATCTTCGACCTCCTCGCGATCCGCGTGCTCGTCGACTCGGTGCCCGACTGCTACCACGCGTTAGGCGTGATCCACGACGGGTGGACGGCGGTCCAGGAGCGGATCAAGGACTACATCGCGCAGCCGAAGTCCAACGGCTACCAGTCGCTGCACACGACGATCTTCGGACCGGGGCGCCACCTCTTCGAGATCCAGATCCGGACGCGGGCAATGCACCGGACCGCGGAGTACGGGATCGCCGCGCACTGGCTCTACAAGGGGACCGACAAGAGCTCGGAGGAGCTGGACCGGCACCTGATCTGGTTCCGGCAGGTGCTCGAGCTCCAGCTCGACGCGAAGACACCGGACGAATTCCTCGAGTTCCTGAAGCTCGACCTCTACCAGGACGAGATCTTCGTCTTCACCCCGACCGGCGACGTGATCCAGTTGCCGAAGGGCGCGACGTCGATCGACTTCGCGTTCATGGTTCACACGGAGCTCGGGCTCCACATCGCCGGGGCGAAGATCAACGGGCGGATCGCGCCGCTGTCGCGCGAGCTGAAGAACTCGGACACGGTCGAGATCCTGCGCAGCCCGATCAAGAAGGCGAGCCGCGACTGGCTCGCGCACGTTCGCACCGGCCGCGCGCGCCACAAGATCCGCCAGTGGCTGCGCCACGAGGAGCACACGTCGTCGACGAAGCTCGGGCGCGACATGCTCGACCGCGAGGTGCGCCGCCGCCGCCTCGACAAGCCCGACGACGCGATGCTCGTTCGCGCCGCGAAGGAGCTGGGGCTGACCGACGCGCAGCACCTCCTCGCATCGTTAGGCCAGGGGGACATCGACATCTCGCGGGTGCTCCGGCTGCTCTATCCCGACGTCGCCGCGGCGCACGAGCAGCCGCCGGAGCAGGGGGTCATCGAGAAGATCGTCGACCGGGTGCGCGGGGTGCCGCGCGGCGTCCGCATCCAGGGCGTCGACGGGTTGATGGTGCGCTACGCCCAGTGCTGCCAGCCGGTACCCGGCGACGCCGTCACCGGCTACGTGACGCGCGGGCGCGGCGTGAGCATCCATCGCGCGGACTGTCCCAACCTCCTCCTGCTCGAGCACGAGCCGGAACGGCGGCTGGAGATCGAATGGAAGGAGCGTGAGGGGGAGCGGTTTCTCGTCCGCCTCCTGCTCGAGGGGAACGACCGCCGGGGGCTCTATGCCGACGTGGCGTCGGCGGTCAGCGCGACGGGCACCGACATTCGGGCGATGGAGCTCAGGGCGCTCGACGCGAAGGCGATCGGCTCGATGCTTGTCGAGGTCGAGAACCTCAGCCACCTCGAGAAGATCATGCGCGCGGTGCGGAAGGTGAAGGGGATCAGCGATATCGCGCGGCGCGACAACATTTCAGCTGAGGAATAGCGTGCAAGAC
This sequence comes from Gemmatimonadaceae bacterium, assembly GCA_035702925.1. Classification (GTDB taxonomy): domain Bacteria; phylum Gemmatimonadota; class Gemmatimonadetes; order Gemmatimonadales; family Gemmatimonadaceae; genus JABFXC01. The sequence goes on from DASSZC010000045.1 coordinate 9,721, forward strand.
GGGGCATCGAGCATGGACGCGTTTCGGAAGCTCGGGCGCGATATCGGCGAGCGTTGGAAGCGGCTGAACTACGACGAGAAGGTGTTTCCGGCGTTGGCGGTCGAGCTCCTTGGATCGGCCCGACTCCACGAGCGATTCGATCCCGCCGACGTGGTCCGGTGGGTCTGTACTACCGAGACACCTCCGGCGCAGCTCGAGCCCGGAACGTTTGGGGAGCCGCCGCTGATCGTGTACCAAGGGCGCCGATTCTACATCGAGGTCATCTTCTGGCTGGACGGGACGACGGCGGTGCACCAGCACGGATTTTCCGGGGCGTTCGGCGTGCTCGCGGGCGAGAGCGTCGAAACATCGTACGCGCTCAACCCCGTGCGCCGGATTAATTCCCGAATGCTTCTATGTGATGTCATCCCCCAGGCAGTCCGGCTCCTCAGGGCTGGGGCCGTCGAGGACATTATCGCTGGCGAAGCTGGCGCGCATTCCCTCTTCCATCTCGCGCGACCGTCAGTTTCGATCGTCGTCCGGACGGTGAGGGAGATCGAGGCGCAACCTCAATACCAATATCTCCGGCCTCACCTGGCGGTCGACCCATTCGCCTTCGATCCCGTGATCGACCGCCGGACGCGCGCGCTGCACGCCCTGTTGACGACAGCCAACCCGCGCTTCGACGAAGTGGCTGGCACCGCAATCGCCAATGCCGATCTCGAGCTCAGTTACCACCTCCTCGAGACCGTTCATGCGGCCGAAGGCCCGACGGATCGCTATCGCCAGCTGGCCGCGCAAGCCGAGGGGATTCACGGTGACGTGATCCAGAAGTTCACGGCGGTTCAATCGGCGCGCGCTCG
>DASSZC010000548.1:0-2176 GCA_035702925.1 Gemmatimonadaceae bacterium
GGTCGCCACGAGGAGCAGCGTCACCGGCTGCTGCGCCTGCTGCGCCTCCTGGTCGCTGTTCACCATCGACCCGACCGCCGCGAACAGCGCCGAGTAGAGCATGAAGCCGAGCACGAAGAAGAGCAGCAGCAGTGCGAGCACCCCCGGCGGGATGCTCGGCAGCGCGATCGACGGGGAGGTGATGTGCAGCGCGTGCATGACCGGCTCGCGGATCTTCACCACCGCGAGCGAGCCGATCACCCAGAGGATCTGCTGGGTGATCCCGACCGCGCCGACGCCGAGCACCTTGCCGGCGAGCAGGGTGTCGGTCGAGACGCTCGACACCACCACTTCGGCGACGCGCGTCTGCTTCTCCTCGAGCACCCCGCGCAGGACGTTCTGCCCGTAGATGAAGATCGACATGTAGAGCAGGAAGGCGAGCGAGAAGGCGAAGATGTACTTCACGACGCCACCCTTCCCCTCGCGCCCGCGGTCGCCGATCTGCTCGGCGTCGAGCTCGATCGGCTTGACGCTCGTCAGGCTGGTCACGCGCTCGGCGTCCATTCCCGCCTGTTCGAGCCGCGTCGACAGCACCGCCTGCCTGACGGCGGCCGAGATCCGCCCGAGGTCGGGGAACGACGTGGCGTTGCGGCCGGCGTAGCGCGTCTCCGTCGCGTCGAGGATGTGCGGGCCGAGCACGAGGTAGCCCCGCGTCTCCTTTCGCATCACGGCCTGCGTCGTCGCCGACTCGGCGGCCGCCAGCTGCGCCGTGTCGAGGACGATGATCTGCGTCGACGCGGTGTCGTTCGACATGACGCCGCCGCCTAACGCAAGCTGGACGCGCTTGCCGAGCCCCGAGCCCGAGGCATCGAGGATCGTGATGTGCGCGATGTTCGCCGAGTCGATGCTCTTGCTCGCCAGCCACATCGGGAGGAGCGTGATCCCCCCGAAGAGCAGCGGGGTGAACACGGTCGAGAAGATGAACCACTTGGTGCGAACACGCTCGAGGTATTCGCGCTTGATGACCGCCCAGAGCCTAGCCATGTCCGCTCATCCCCGCTTCGACCCCGGTGGCCCCGACCTTGTCGAGGAAGATGGCGTGTAGCGACGGCTGCACGCGCTCGAAGCGCCGGATCGGCGCTCCCGCCTCGACCAGCCGGCGCAGGAGGACGTTCGCGTCCGCGCCGGGCGCGAGCTCGAGCTCGTAGAAGCGGTTCGAGTCGTCCGTCTCGCTGATCATCGACAGGTCGCCGAGGATCGCCTTCACCGCCGGCGACGCATCGCCGTCGAGGGCGAGGGCGATCGTCCGCTCGCCGTGCGACGCCCGCACCTCGCTCACCGCGCCGTCGAGCACCTTCTCTCCCTTGGCGATGATGCACACCGAGTCGCACAGCCGCTCGGCGTTCTCCATGATGTGCGTGCTGAAGATGACCGTCTTCCCGCGCCGCTTCAGGTCGACCACGGTGTCCTTGAGCGCCTGCGCGTTCACCGGATCGAGCCCGCTGAACGGCTCGTCGAGGATCACCAGCTCGGGGTCGTGCAGCAGCGCGCCGATGAACTGCACCTTCTGCTGCATCCCGCGCGAGAGCTCGTCCACCTTGGCCAATCCCCAGTCCTTCTCCGGGGTACGCAGGCCGAGCCGCTCCAACCACTCGGTGATGCGCCGGTCCGCCTCGCTCCCGCTCACTCCCTTCAACTCGGCGAGGAACTTGAGGACGCGGCGAACCTGCATCTTCCGATAGAGCCCGCGCTCCTCGGGAAGATAGCCGACGCGGTCCTGGATCGAGCGGTCGCGGTGCTGGCTCCCGAGCACGGTGATCGTCCCGCTGTCCGGCTCGATGATGTCGAGGATCATGCGGATCGTCGTCGTCTTGCCGGCGCCGTTGGGGCCGAGCAGTCCGTAGACGCTGCCGCGGGGGATGACGAGTGAGAGATCGCGCACGGCGACATGCGCCTCGTAGCGCTTGACGACGTTGCGGATCTCGATGGCTGGTTCGGGCATGGGCTCCAAGCTATAACCGGTGTCTGGCGCGTGCACGCGGGCGGTGGTAAGCGCGAAGTAAGGCGCGCTTGTCACCCGGAGCGCGGGGCGGGATATTGGCGCTCATGCCCGCCTATCCGGCGCGACACTCGTTTCCCGCAATCCCGCTCCGTGCGCGCTCTCTCGCGATCGGCGCGATCGTAGTCGCCGCGTGCG
>DASSZC010000153.1:0-5022 GCA_035702925.1 Gemmatimonadaceae bacterium
GAAGCCGGACCCGCGCGGGGCCTGCCGGCAGTAGGGAGTCATGGCGCCGCCGGCGCACCGGCGGGCCACCTCGACGAACGCCACATGCCCCCGGGCATGTGGCGTTCGTGTTGTTCGGAACGTCTGTATGGAGACCTAACGCCAAACCCTCCCCGTGCGCATCACGCCAGAGCCCTCCGCCACCCCGCTCGCGACGCCGAGCCACTCGATCGACCTGCGCGAACGGTGGCGGAACGACGAGCGCGCGCTCGACATGGCGTCCTGGAAGACCGGGCTCGTGATCCGCGGCGGTGCCGCGCTCGGCGCCGCGTTCGCCCTCCTGCTCCCACCGATGGCGGGCGTGACCCCGATTGCCTTCGGACCGGTGCTCGCGTTGGTCGTCGGCGTCGTCGCTCTCAACGTCTGGGTCTACATCCTCGCCCGCCGGCCCGACTCCTATCGTCGCTGGTACAAGTACGTCATCTCGGCGACCGATGTCGCGCTCGTCAGCGGCGCCTACATGCTGTGCGGATCGCTCGCCGTGCTTCCCCTCTACACGGTCCCGATCACGACGCACGCCTTCCATCGCGGTGATGCGCTCGCGCACTACGTGGTCGGCCTGTCGGTGATCGGGATCATCGGCGCGACGTTCGCGAACTGGCACGGGCACCCGCCCGATCGCGCAGCGGTCGTCTGGCTCGTCGTCGCGGTTGCGATCCTCGTCGTGTCGGCGCTGCTCACCGTCCGGATGGCGACCGACCTGAGGAAACGGATTCGCGCGACGCGCGAATGCCTGCTCCTCGTCGAGCGAGGAGACTTCAGCAGTCGCGCCCCGTCAGCGCATAGCGACGAGCTGGGACTTCTCGAGGCGAGCCTCAACAGCTCGTTGACCGAGGTTGGTGGATTGATCGGCACCGTGCAGCGTGAGACGCGCGAGGTCGCGGTGTTCGCCGAACAGCTCGCGGCCTTCACCGGGGAGTTGAGCGCGAAGGGTCGCGAGTTCGGTGACGCCGCGACCGAGCTGGCGATGCACCTCGATGGGCAGCGGGCCGACGTCGATCGCGGCGCACAGCGTACCGACGAAGCACTCTCCGCCGCGCAGCGGCTGTGCGAACGCGCCGAAGCGATGGAGGCCAATGCCGCCGCGCTCATCGAGACAGGGGGCGAGAGCCGCGATGCGATCGGCCACGCCTCGGAGAGCCTTGTCTCGGTCGGCCAGCAGGTCCGCGAATCGGCGTCGGCGATCGGCGCGCTCGTCGAGGCGTCGACGCGGATCGGAAAGTTCGCCGAGACGGCGTCAGGGATCGCCCGCAACACGAACCTGCTCGCGCTGAACGCGGCCATCGAGGCGGCGCGCGCCGGCGAGCACGGCAAGGGGTTCGCGGTCGTCGCCGACGAAGTCGGGAAGCTGGCATCAGGAAGTGCGCGCGCGGCGCGCGAGATCACCGAGACGATGTCATCGGTGCGGGACCGGATCGCGGTGGTGATGGCCACGATGTCGGCGAACGAGGCCACTGTTCGCGACGTGGGCCAGGTCGCGACCGATGCGACGGCGGCGCTCGGTGGAATTCTCGACGAGTCGCGGCGTCTCGCCGACGTCGTCGGCGAAGCGGCGAGCGTGTCGCGGCTGCAGGAGCGCGCGATGACGGAGCTGGCGACGGTGATCGCCGGGGTGCGCGCGGTGGCGACTGATTCAGCCGCGCGAGCCGGCGCCGCCGCCGGGCTGGCTCAGGAACAGCACGCCGCGCTCGACGCACTCGCCAACACCGCGCAGGAGCTCGCCCGCCTCGCCGAGCGGCTCCGCGGGTCGTCCAGCCATTTCGTGATCGCGACTGCCTGACGTTTCAGGTCAGGCGGCGAGGCGGTGGCCACACCCTTCGCAGAACCGCGCGCCGGGAGCCGATGGCGTCGCGCCGCAGTTCGCGCAGGCGCCGCGGAGGAAGCGCCCGCACTCCGAGCAGTAGATCGCGTCGGGCTCGGGGCGCGCGCCGTGTGCGGCACACGAGGGGAGGTTTGCCTGCGCCTCACGAGCGCGGCGAATGGCCGCTTCGATCTCCGACTCGTCCACCGCCGCCGCCCCCGACTCCGAGCGCATCGCGGCGACCGCTTGCCGTGTGTAGCGCTGCTTCAGCATCTCGTAGTCGGTGTCGGACAGCTTGCCGGTTGCCCGGTCGAACTCGATCTCGCGCAGCGCCTCGACCGCCCGCTCGCGCCGTGCCGGCACGTCCGGGCGTGCGGGTGAGTAGGGCGCGACCGCCGCGCCAGCATCGGGGCGGAAGAGGGGTGCGAGCACCCACCCCATCGCCGCGATGGCGAGCACCGTACCGATGATCAAGGCGATCATTGGTCGTCTCCCCGAACCGCCGCCTCGACACGGGCCAGCTCGTCCGCGCTCGCGTCGACTCCGGCAACCGATCGCGGGCCCGCCGATCGCGCACGCTCGGCGGCGGCAACGGCATCGCGGCGCCGCCAGCGGCGGATGAGCACCGCGAGCACACCGCCGCCGACGAGGATCGCGCCGAACGGCATCGTCCAGCCGACGAGGTTGAAGCCGCTCTTGGTCGGCGCCATCAGCACCTTCTCGCCGTACGAATCGACGAAGGCGTCGATGATCTCCTGCGCCCCGTAGCCGCCCGCGATCAGCGTGTTGATGTCGCGGTGCATCGCCGGCGAGACCTCGCAGGCGAAGTCGGTCGTGCGGCAGGTGTAGACGTCGAGCGTGCACCCGCACTGGCAGCGGAGCTTCTTCTCGACCTGGTCGCGCTCGTCGTTGCTGACGTGCGGCTTCGCGCCCGGCTTCGGCGGACGCTGCACCGTACGGGCCGCGCCCTGGTTCATCTCGAACAGGTTCGAGCCGGACGATCCGTCGGTCGGAGCGTTAGGCGACCGGGTGCTGTCGGCAGCGGCGCCCTGCGCCCCCGCGCCGCGCGTCGCGAGGATCGCGACCGCCGCGACACCGGCGCGGAGCGCGTCGCGCCGCGAGAGGGGGCGCGCGGTCACCGCGCCTCCGCCAGCTCGGCGTTAGGCGCGAGGCTGGCGCGGTACCCGCTGTTCGGCCGCCGCTTCTCGGCTGCCGGCCACATCACGATCAGCCCGCCGATGGCCATGATCGCGCCACCGTACCACACCCACCAGACGAGGGGGTTGAAGCTGATGCGAAGCTCGGCGGTCTCGTCCCCGGTGACGCCGGCGAGGACGACATAGGTGTCTTCCTTCAGCGTCCCGTAGATGCCGACCTCGGTCGACGGGTTGAACGTCGGGTTGCCACGGCTGTCGCGGTACTGCCGCTGCTCGCTCGTCAGCACCCCGATGCGCTTGCCGTCGCGGTAGGTATCGAGCCCGATCGCGAGGACGTCGCGGTTCGACGCCTCGAAGCGCGACACCCCCTGGCTGACGAAGCGCCACTGGTGCCCCCACGGGTCCTTCGCCGTGAAGCTCTCGCCCGGCTTGAGGGTGACGTCGTTCTCCTGCTTGAACGCCATCCCGGCGAATGCGCTGAAGAGCACGACGATCCCGAGGTGGACGACGTAGCCACCATACCGGCGGCGGTTGCGGGCGACCAGCCGGGCGAGCGCGATCGGCAGCGCCTCGCCATGGATGCTGCGCCGCGCCCGCGTCCCCTTCACGAACTCCTGGACGATCGTCGCGGCGACGAAACCGGCCAGGGTGTAGGAGACGAGGGCGTACGCGTCGCGCATGCCTAACGCGAGGAGGAGGGCACCGACGGCGAGCCCCGAAATCATCGGAGCGACGAACTGCCGCTTCAGGTTGGACACGCTTGCCCGCCGCCAGGCGATGAGGGGCCCGACTCCAGTCAGCCCGAGCAGGGCAAGGCCGAGCGGGATGTTCACCGCGTTGAAGAAGGGCGGGCCGACCGTGATCTTCGTCCCGCGGACCCACTCGCTGAGGATCGGGAACAGCGTCCCCCAGAGGACGGAGAAGGCGATCCCGCAGAGGAGCAGGTTGTTGTAGAGGAATGCCGCCTCGCGGCTGGCCATGCTCTCGAGGGTCACCGGCGCCTCGAGGTCGCGCAGCCGCGTCATCACGAGGATCGTGGTCGCGGCGATCGCGACGATCAGGAAGCCGGCGAACCAGTTGCCGACCGGCGACTGGGCGAAGGCGTGGACGCTGGAGATGATCCCGCTGCGGGTGATGAAGGTGCCGAGGATGGCGAGGAGGAAAGTCGCGACGACGAGCACGACGTTCCACTTCTTCAGCATCCCGCGCTTCTCCTGGATCATGATCGAGTGGAGGAACGCGGTCCCCGTCAGCCAGGGGAGGAACGACGCGTTCTCGACCGGATCCCACGCCCAGTAGCCCCCCCACCCGAGCTCGACGTAGGCCCACCACATGCCTAACGTGATGCCGACGGTGAGGAAGAACCACGAGACCAGTGCCCAGCGGCGGACCGCGGCCAGCCACTCGTTGTCGAGCCGGCGGGTGACGAGCGCCCCGATCGCGAAGGCGAAGGGGATCGTCGTCGCGACGTAGCCGAGGTAGAGGTTGGGCGGGTGGATCGCCATCCCCGGGTTCTGCAGCTGCGGGTTCAGCCCGCGACCGTCGAGCGGGACGAAGGGGAGCCGCGTGTACGGGTTCGCGCCGAGGCAGGCCGTCAGCAGGAAGAAGAGGATGACGACGCCTAACGTTCCGGTGACCCACGGCATCATCTCCCGCGAGCGGCAGCGGCTCGTGAGCACCGCCAGCGAGGAGAAGAAGGAGAGGATCAGCGCCCAGAAGAGCAGCGACCCCGCCTGCCCGCCCCAGAACGCCGCGAAGACGTACACGCCCGGCATGTTGCGGCTGGTGTTCGACGCGACGTACTCGAGGGAGAAATCGTGGCTGAGGAGCGCGGTCCAGAGCCCGATCGCGGCGAGGAGGACGAGCGCGAACGTCGAGTACAATCCGCGCTCGCCGCTGGCGATCAGGTCGGCGCGCCGAAGCTTGCCGCCGGCGAACGACACGGTCGTCGTCCGGGCAGCCATCACGACGGCTACCCAGAGCGACAGCTCACCGATGAGGATCACGACTGCTGTGTCTTGGGAA
>DASSZC010000134.1:0-2581 GCA_035702925.1 Gemmatimonadaceae bacterium
CGCGACCTCCCCCACCCAGTCCCGGGCGCGCTCGTCCTCCACCCGGCGGCGCAGCTCCTCGACCTGGAGCTTGAGCTCCACCAGGCTGCGAAGGATGAACTCGAGCTCGTGCCCCGCCACCCCCGCCGTGCCGCGGACCACCGGGCCGACGTGCACCGGGAGGAGGCGTCCCCCCTCCCCCCCGCGCAGCTCGCGCGGGAGGTCCTCGACCCGCAGCTCGCGCGGGGGGGCGAGCACCACCATGCTCTCGATCAGGTTGCGCAGCTCGCGCACGTTCCCCGGCCACGGGTAGTCCACCAGCTCCTGCAGCGCCTCGGCGCTGATCCCGTGAAAGGGCTTGTCGTGCGTCGACGAGAACTCGCGCACGAACCGCCGCACGAGGATCGGGATGTCCTCACGCCGCTCGCGGAGCGGGGGGAGGTAGATGCTCAGGACGTTGAGCCGGTAGTACAGGTCGGCGCGGAAGCTCCCCTCGTTGACGTGGTCGCGGAGCGGACGGTTGGTCGCGGCGACGACGCGGACGTTGATCGGGATCGGCTGCGACCCGCCGACGCGGGTGACGACGCGCTCCTCGAGGACGCGGAGGAGCTTCACCTGGGTGCTCTCCGGGATCTCGCCGATCTCGTCGAGGAAGAGCGTCCCGCCGTCGGCGAGCTCGAACCTGCCTAACCGTCGCTCGGCGGCGCCGGTGAAGGCGCCCTTCTCGTGGCCGAACAGCTCACTCTCGAGCAGCGTCTCGGGGAGGGCGCCGACGTTGACGGCGATGAAGGGACCGGCGCTCCGCCCGCTCAGCTGGTGCAGCGCGCGGGCGACGAGCTCCTTGCCGGTGCCGCTCTCCCCCTCGATGAGCACCGTGCTCGAGACCGCGGCCAGCTGCTCGATGCGGACGAGCACCTCGCGGATCTGCGGCGACTCGCCGACGAGCCCCGTCACCTGCTGCAGCCGCCGACGGTCGAGGATCCGCCTGACGGTGTCCACCACCTCCTCGACGTCCACCGGCTTCGCGAAGACGTCGCGGAACCCCGCCTCGCGCAGGCGGTCGTGCACCGTCGGGTCGGCGACGTCGGCGAGGCCGACGACGGGACAGCCGTCCCACATCTGCTGGCGGGCGACGCGGACGTTCCCCGGCTCGAGGAGGCCGCCGCTCATCAGGATGAGGTCGGGCTTCTCGCGGGCGATCACCGAGGGGAGGTCGTCGACCGGGGGGACGAGGACTGTCTCGAACCCCGCCTTCGCCAGCATCCCGTTGATGCGCGCGGCCGGCTCGAGGTCGGTGAGGGTGATCGCGACCTTCATCGCGGCCCCACCGTTAGGCCTGACGGTGCGGCGTCGTGGCTGGTGACGCGCCCGCGGAGGATGTCGCAGGCGTGGTCGACGACCGTGTCGAGCACGGCGAGCGCGTCGCGCACGCCGGACGGCGCTCCGGGGAGGTTGACGACGAGGGTCCGCGCCCGCGTGCCGGCGATCCCGCGGCCGAGTGCGGCGCGGGGGAAGTGATCGGTAGCGCGGGCGCGAATCAGCTCGGCGATGCCCGGGGCTTCGCGCTCGATCACCGCGCGCGTCGCCTCGGGGGTGACGTCGCGCGGGGCGAGCCCGGTGCCTCCGGTGGTGAGCACGAGGTCGGCCGAGTCGCCGTCGCACCAGGCGGCGAGGGTGCGGACGATCGACACCGTCTCGTCGGCCACGACCGCGCGCGCGCTCACCGTCGCGCCGCGCGCCAGTGACCAGCGCTCGATCTCGGCGCCGGACGCGTCAACGCGCTCCCCCCGCGCGCCGGCGTCGGAGACGGTGAGGATGGCGACACGCATCGCGCCCGGACCGCGGGGAGTCTCGCTCAGCGGTGGGTGCCGGCTTTGTAAAACGGCGTCTTCGCCACCGTCGCCGGCACGCGCTTGCCGCGGATCTCGACCTCGAGGGTGCTCCCCTCCTTCGCGCCCGACGTCGGGAGGTAGCACATTCCGATGGGCGTGCCTAACGATGGGCTGAGGGTGCCGCTGGTGACGACCCCGCTCGCAGCGTTCTCGTAGAACACCGGATAGCCGTGGCGCGGGAAGGCGCGCTCGGTGCTGGTGAAGCCGACGAGCTTCTTCGGGATCCCCTGCTCCTTCTGCTTGACGAGGACGTCGCGGCCGACGAAGTCACCCTTGGCCAGCTTCACCAGCCACTGGAGGTTGGCCTCGAGGGGGGTGACGGTGTCGTCGATGTCGTTGCCGTAGAGCGCCATCCCCATCTCGAGGCGGAGGGAGTCGCGGCAGCCGAGTCCAGCGGGGGTGACGTCACCCTTCGCCATCAGCTCGCGCCAGATGTGCTCGGCCCTGGCCGGGTCGAAGTACAGCTCGAAGCCGTCCTCGCCGGTGTAGCCGGTGCGCGAGACGATGACGTCGGGCACCCCGCTCACCGTGCCGACGGTGAAGTGGTAGTACTTGATCGCCTCGAGGTCGATGCCGGTGTGGCGCGACAGGACCGCCTGCGCGTTAGGCCCCTGCAGGGCGAGGAGGGCGACGTCGTCGCTGATGTCCTCGAGGGTGCAGTCGAACTTCGAGCGGTAGCGCGCGATGTGGTCGAAGTCCTTCTGGATGTT
>DASSZC010000208.1:0-3777 GCA_035702925.1 Gemmatimonadaceae bacterium
CGAGTTCGGGTCAGTCGCCGGCAGCGCGTTGGTGCACCCCGCGAGCTCGCTCGGCGAGCGGACGCCGGCCGATCCCGAGATGTAGACGTAGACGTTGTCCGGGTCCTTCGGGTCGACCAGCACCGTGTGCGTGTGCGAGCCGCGGCAGGTCTGGACGTTGCCGACGTTCCGCGGGTGTGCGATGTCGCTGATGTCGAAGATGCGCAGCCCGCGGAGGCGGTCCTTGCTGACCGTATCGGCGACGCCCTGCGTGCCGCAGTCGATGCGCCCGCTCAGCCCCTCGCCGGAGACGAAGAGCAGGTTCTTGTACACGGACACGTCGCTCTGCGACGCCGGACAGACGTAAGCGGTCTTCAGGGTGACCGCGCCCGGGTTCGAGATGTCCCAGACCTGGTAGCCGTTGTAGCTCCCCTGGATCGCATACGGGCCCGTGAACGCGAGGTCGGAATTGACCTTGTCGACGAAGTCGGGGGAGGGCGGCGTCTTCGAGACGACGCGGAGATTCCACGTCGCTTCGGCGGCGTCCATCTTCCCGGCGCGAAGGCCGACGCGCGGATCGGGGCTGGGCGCGGCGGTCGACATGTCGCCCGCCGGCGAGGGCGCGCTGTTCATCGACGACGAGGGCGCGCAGGCCGCGACGGACAGCAGCGCGGCGGCGATGGCCGCCGGCGAGACGGCGCGCGGCCGCGCTGACGTCACGCGCGGCTTCGAAACGGATACCATGACTGTGATTCCTCTGCGGGGAGTGGAGACTGCAACGGTGCAACGACAGCTGGACAGCAGGTGCGACGAACTTCGCGAGCGTCAGGCGGGGGGCATCGCCGCGAGCATCTTCTCCATGCGCGCGATCTCGGTGGACTGGTCGACGTTCACGTCGGACGCGAACTTGAACACCGTCTCGTCCTGCCCGGCGCCCTGGGTGCCGAACAGCTCCTTCACCATCGAGACCGCGCCGCGATGGTGCTGGATCATGTAGGTGAGGAAGAGCCGGTCGAACTGCGGGCCGCGCGTGGCGTCGAGCTCGGCGAGCTGCGCGTCGGTGAGCATCCCGGGCATGAGCATCACATGCTCGACGCCGCCCATCGACATCTTCATCCCCATCGTGTGGGCGTCGGGCACCTGCTGGCGCCGGTCGCGCAGCCACTGCTGCATGGTGCGGATCTCGTCACCCTGTCCGTTGATGATCCGTTCGGCGAGGATCTGGACCGACCGGCTCGCGCCGTGGCCCGGCGCCCAGTTGGCCATGTGGATCGCCTGGGCGTGATGTCCGATCATCGACTGCATGAAGTGGACGTCGGCGGCGGTGTACGGATAGCGCGCGCTGTCGGCGCGGGCCTTCTCGATCGCCGCGCGCTCCGACTGCTCGGCGGCGGCGGACGGCGCGGGGGCCGGGCTGGCAGCGGGCGCCGGGCCGGAAGCGGAACGGCAGGCGGCAGCGGCGATCGCGATTACCAGCGCCGCGATCCGGGGGCGGGTGGAAGAGGGCGTCATGCGAGGCATGATTCTACGAAGGCGCGCACGCGCGCGCACGTCAAGTCGCGAGATGGGCACGTCCGGCGATAATAGCGCGCGGCGCGCGAAATTTCACGCCGCTGCGGGCGCCCGCCGCTCGAGCGTCCGTCACGGCGTGCGCCGTGACCTGCGTCGCACGCCGCTGGCACGATTAATAAATCGCCTGAAAAGCGGTTACCCGCTCCAGTGATGGGTCGTTGTTAGGACGTGAGCGATCGATGCCCGCTCTCGACCCTGTAGCGGAGGACCTATGTCAAAGCTGTCGACGCTAGTTCGCCTTGCGGCCGTCTTCGCGGTGAGCGCCTGCATCTCGCGCTCCGCGGTAACGACCCCCTCCCCCTCGACGCTCGCGCTGTACGACGTCAATGCCTATCAGCCGACCGCCGCGCCCGCTCCTGTCGCCAACCGCAACACCGGCGGCCACAGCTCGGGAGTGACGACGATCGGTGACTTCGTCCGCAGCCGCAATCCGCAGCTGCAGTTCTGCTACGAGGAGACTCGCGCCTCGAACCCGTCGCTCGCCGGATCGACCACGATCGGCGTGCTGCTCGGCCCCGACGGCACCGTGACGCGGGCCGACCTGCTGCGCCGCTCGTGGGAAGGCCGCGGCGCCGAGCAGGTGGAGAGCTGCGTGCTGGCGAAGGTGAAGAACTGGAAGTTCCCCCCCGCCGAGGACGGGGCGCCGACGCGCCCATACTCCTTCTCGACGGTCTTCACCCGCTGAACAACGCGGGGAACGCGGCGGCCGTGGCGGAAACCCGCCACGGCCGCCGTGCCGTTTCCTCCGGTGAAATCGTCTTTCTCCATCACGCTCGTGCAGTCCGACCCAAGGAGAACCGATGCGCTTTCTCAAGCTCGGAGTCGCTGGCGGGATCGCTGCCGTTGCCATCATCAGCGCCCTCCGGATCGCCGACGTCATCACCGCTGAGCAGGCGCCATGGTTGGCGAGGCGAGGCATCGCGGTGATCGCGTTGCTCACGGTCGCTGGCCTCGCGATCGGCGTCGTGACCGGCAGGACTCGATCGGCCGGCCCCACTGATCGGCCGATCCCCTGATCGTCGGCGGCGCGCGTCAGCGCTGCTGAGCAACTCCTCATCCCTCGGAGACCCATGGGCATCCTCCTGCTCGGCGGCCTGATCGTGCTCGGCGTAGCCGGCATCGGCAGCTACAACACCCTGATCGGTCGGCGCAATCGCGCCGACCAGGCGCTCAGCTCCATCGAGGTGCAGCTCACCCAGCGCTACGACCTGATCTCGAAGCTCGTCGAGACCGTGCGCCAGTACATGGGGCACGAGCGGTCGCTGCTCGAGGACATCGTCAAGCTTCGCTCGCAGGCGGCGACCGCGAGCACTCCCGCGGCGCGCATCAACGCCGACAATGAGCTGTCGCGCGCGATGACGCAGCTCAACATCACGATGGAGAATTATCCGCAGCTGCGCTCGAGCGAGAACTTCGTCCAGCTCCAACGGTCGCTGAACGAGGTGGAGGAGCAGATCTCCGCCGCGCGGCGCAGCTACAACGCGGCTGCGGTCGAGTACAACAATGCGATCGAGATGTTTCCCGGCTCGATCGTCGCCGGCACGATGGGCTTCCAGACCAAGCAGCTCTACGCCGCTGAAGCGCGGAAGCTCCAGGACGTCGACATGCGGGCGCTCTTCAAGTCGTGAGCACGTTCCGCCTCGATCCCCAGGCGCGGGCGCGGGTGCAGATCGCCTGCGACATCGTGAACAAGGAGATCGGCGAGCAGTGGCGGAACATCGCGCTGGCGACCATCGCGGTCGCGATCATCGCGATCCCGATCGCTCTCGCGCGGCCCGAGCAGGCACGGACGGTCCTCTTCGTGGCGGTGTTGCTCGTCGGATTGGTGGCCGCCAACGCGCGACGCGAGGTCACGAAGGCGTACAAGGGGCTCGTCGTCCATCGGGTGGTCAAGGCACTCGGCGATGGTCTTACCTATCGCCCCGACTCCAGCCTGACCGAACAGGCCTTCCTCGCGATGGACCTCTTCGCTGACAGGCCGACGACGTTCTCCAGCGAGGACGAGATCAGCGGGCGAAAGAACAACGTCTCGTACTCGATCCACGAGGTCAGCGCGACGCGCCGCGAGCAGAAGCGGACGATCGTCGTCTTCGGCGGGTTGATGATCCGCCTCGACTTCAACAAGAATTTCCGCGGCCGGACGAACGTGGTGCCTAACGGTGAGGCGGTGTCGACCGGCTCGCTGTTGGGCAAGCTGCTGAGCGCGGCCGGGCGGCAGTCGAAGGC
>DASSZC010000115.1:0-4829 GCA_035702925.1 Gemmatimonadaceae bacterium
CGCGCAGCCGCTCCGTCATCCCGCCGGAGCGCCCGCCCCCGGGGATCGCCGCCGCTCGCGTCACCACGATCCGCGCGCCGAAGAGGGGACGCTCCTCGAGCCAGGCGATTCGCTCGCGCAGCGCGACCACCGGTCCGATCACCGTGATCACCGGCGCGCCGATCCCCGCCGCCGCGGCGCGCTCGGCCAGGGTGCCTAACGTCGCGACCAGCGTCCGCTGCCGGGCGTGCGTTCCCCACTGCACGGCGGCGGCCGGGGTGTCGAGCGACATCCCGCCGGCGGCCAGCGCGGCGGCGATGCGCGGCAGCGTCTTCACCCCCATGTAGAGCACGATCGTCCCGCCGGCGCGGGCGAGCGCCGCCCAGTCGGTGCGCCCCTCCGGCTGCGCCGGATCCTCGTGCCCGGTCACGAACGTCACTGAGGTCGCGACCCCGCGATGGGTCACCGGGATCCCCGCGTACGCCGGCGCGGCGATCCCCGCCGTCACCCCGGGCACGATCTCGAAGGCGACGCCGGCCGCGCGGAGCGCTTCCGCCTCCTCGCTCCCCCGCCCGAACACCAGCGGGTCCCCGCCCTTCAGCCGGACGACGCGCTTGCCGCTCCTGCCTAACGCGACGAGGAGGGCGTTGATCTCGTCCTGCCGCGCCGACGCCGCGCTCCCCCCGCGCTTGCCGACGTCGTGGCGCTCGGGGCGGCCCTCGGCGTCGGGCGCGGGAAGCAGCGCCGGGTTGGCCAGCGCGTCGAACACCACCGCGTCGCAGTCGGCGAGTAGCTCGCGGCCGCGCACGGTCAGCAGCCCCGGGTCACCGGGGCCGGCGCCGACCAGGTAGACGATCCCCCGCGATTTAGTATCCATTTGTTACTATTTTTGTCCCCGGCCCGGGGAACGGCAAGCCCGCCCCTGCCTTACGCTCACGCCGCCGCATCGGGCGGGGGCGGGGCGCTCCGCGGCACCGCCGGCGGGGGCAGCATCCGCCAGCGCCGCGCGAGCGCCCGCTCGCGGCGCAGCAGCAGCAGCGTGTAGCCGAGGTAGACGATCCCGGCGACGACGTAGCCGGCGACCATGAACGCGCCGTTCGACGGAGTCACCACGTTCATTCCGTTCCCTCGGCGGCGAGCAGCTCGTCGCGCGACGTCGCGTAGCGGTAGCGCGTCCGCACCAGCCCGATGAACAGGAGCAGGAAGGCCGCGAAGGAGATGAGCAGCGTCGTCAGCATCGACCCGGGGAGCGAGGGCGCGCTCGGCTTGAGCACGATCGGTCGCGGGTGCAGCGTGCGGAAGAGATAGACGCTGAGGTGGATGAAGGGGACGAGGAGAGCCGCGAGGAGCCCGAGCACGGCGGAATAGCGCGCGCGCATCGTGCGCTCCTCGATCGACTGGCGAAGAAGCAGCAGTCCGAGGACGATGAACCAGAGGAAGAGCGTCAGCGTCAGGCGCGCGTCCCAGGTCCACCACGTCCCCCACACCGTCTTCCCCCAGATCGGTCCCGTCAGCAGCACCACCGACATGTACACGAGCCCGACCTCGGCCGCGCTCTCCGCCATCCGGTCGAGCCGCGGATCGCGCAGCCAGAGATAGAGCCCCGAGCTCACCGCGAGCAGCCCGAAGGCGATGTACAGCGCGATGAACGCCGAAGGGACGTGGATGTAGAAGATCTTCTGCGCGAGCCCCTGCCGCGCCTCGACCGGGGTGAACCAGATCGCGCGCGTGACCGCCCCCGCCACGGCGAACAGCCCGGCGAGCAGCAGTCCGTCGATCGTGCGCGTCGGGCGCGAGGTGGTGCTGGAGGGATTCATCGCAGAGAAAGGTAACGCACTACTCGTCCGCGATCACCGTGTACGCGAAGGCGCAGGCGACGACGAAGATGATGTCGTACGCGGCGAGCAGCTTGAGCCACCCGATCGTCTCGTTCACCGGGCGCCCGCCCATCAGCCGCGCGGTGGCCTGCGCGGCGGCCGTCACCACCGGGACGAAGAAGGGGAGCGCGAGCACGGGGAGCAGCAGCTCCGATGCGCGCGTGCTCGTCGTCATCGCGCCGAACAGCGTTCCCACCGCGACGAGCCCGATCCCGGCGAGCAGCGCGATCCCGCCGAGCGGGAGGATCACCCGCGCGATCTCGAGGTTGTAGACGACGAGTGCCGCCGGGATCGACACGAGCTGCACGAGCAGGACGAGGGCGAGGTTGCCGAGCGCCTTCCCGGCGTAGATCGCCGTGCGCGGGATCGGTGCGCCGAGCAGGGCGTCCATCGCGCGATCGGCCTGCTCGACACCGAAGGCGCGGTGGAGGCCGAGCAATCCGGAGAAGGTGAAGATCACCCAGAGCAACCCTGGCGCCAGGTCGAGCGCGGCGACCGCGGTCGGATCCCACGCGAAGTTGAAGATCACGATCGAGAGCAGCGAGAGCGCGAGCGCGGCGAGGAGCGCCGTCCTCGTGCGCAGCTCGACGACCATGTCCTTGCGCGCGATGAGCCACGCCGCTGTCACCAGCGAAGGGGGGATCGGCCGGTGCTCCTCGCGCGTCGTCGCTTCCGTCGCGACGACCGTCGGTCCGGTGATCAGGTCCGCGCTCATGCCGACACGATCTCCCGATAGCGGCGGACGAAGGCATCGGGCTCGCCGCTGGCGATGCGCGGCTCGTGGAGGGCGATCGATCCGCGGCGCATCACCGCGACGTGGGTCGCGAGGGCGAGCCCTTCGCGCACGTCGTGGGTGACGAGGAGCAGCGCCGCGCCCTCGCGCGCCAGCTCGGCGAGCGTCTCGGCGAGGGTGGAGGATCCTGCGTCATCGAGCCCGGTGAATGGCTCGTCGAGGAGGAGCACGCGCGGCGAGTGGACGAGTGCGCGGGCGACGGTGACCCGCTGCTGCATCCCGCGGGAGAGCGCGCGAACGGGAGTGTCGGCGCGGTCGGCGATGGCCAGGCGCCCGAGCGCGCCGCGGGCGGCGGCCGTCGCGTTAGGCACCCCGTGCAGCCGGGCCGCGAACTCGACGTTCTCGAGCGCGGTCAGCGCCGGGTAGAGCATCGTCTGGTGCGAGATCAGCCCGACCACCGCCCGCGCAGCCGCGCCCCCGGGAAGCGCGACACCATCGACCCGCGCCTGCCCCGCGGTCGGGCGGAGGAGGCCCGCCAGGAGCCGGAGGAGGGTCGTCTTCCCCGCACCGTTAGGCCCGAAGAGCGCGAGGCATTCCCCGCCGGCGATCGCCAGGTCGATGCGGTCGACGGCGCGCCGGTTCCCGAACGCCCGCGTCAGCGCCGCGGCCTCTACGAGCGCCACGTCTCGCGGTGAGAGCCCGGAGGCGGTAGGCGGTAGCGCGGTCGGAGGCTCTGGCTGCACATGCGCCAAAGGTTAGCGGGGGTCGGCCGCTTTGGCCATTGGCGGAGCAAGGGAGACCGTGGGGATCGAAAAAACGACGAGCGGTAAGCAGGGGGTGGAAGGCGAACAGGCTGCGTCGCCTGCCCACGATCACCGAGTGCTTACCGCCCAAACGCCGTTCACTTGTCACCGCCCACTACTCGCGGCGTCACACCTCACTCGTCACCGCCCACTACTCGCGGTCTAGTTCAGTCCTCGAATTCGAAAAGATGCTCGAGCTTCGTCAACAGCAGGAGATAGCGCACCTGCTGCGGGGCACGGACGATCCGCATGCGGATTCCGAGCTCCGTGGCCTTCTTCTGGATGACGACGAGGATGCCGAGTCCGCTCGCGTCCATCTCGGCGGTTTGCGACATGTCGAGCGCGAAGTCCTTCACCGACTGCGCCGCGGCGCGGTCGAGATAGGCGAGGGCGTCCTTGCGGAACTGCGCCCTGGTGTCGGCGACGAGGCGATCCGGGACAGCGATCGAGGGCGCGACCGGTTCGGCGCGCAGCTCGTCGTTGGACTTCGGTTGTTCGGACGCACCACCGACGAGGCGGAGGTGCTGACGGGCAGCCCGGATTCCATTACCCGGCGCAGCCGGCTGGGGAATCAACGAGTGCTGCTGTGCTTCTGATGCGATGTGCCGACGGCTCACCTTCGGCAACCGGACGATCTCCATATAGAGACTCCTGGCTTTGCGTCCCCGCCTCACGACGGGTTTGCGGTATCGGGTGACCTGCTGGGGAACTTCAGTTGTGCCCCACCCTAAAGCGAGTGTTGTGCCAGATCACAATGGTTTGCAAGCTATTGTCGTTACGATGGTTGCGATCGCTGTACGGATTATTGACGCTGTCGAGGTCTTGAGTAATGCAGAAACTTTGGCGGACGGCGAAAGGACTGCCGCATGATTTCGTGACAGTTGGCGATTGTCGGTCGAAGCGACCGGAATTTCCACCGGACTAGCAACGAGGGGTGGGCGCGGTCGCCTCGGGCGACCAGCGCGACAAGGAATGGTGGGACGTGGGCCACCAACGGACCAGGAATGAGGGAGTGGCGCCGTTGTCCGGTGTGGCGTACTTGACGAGGGACATGGAACGAGGAGCTACGGCGACCACGGAGCGGCTTATCATTCCGATTCCTCGTCCCTCGTCCTCCCTCGTCCCTCGTACTCCCTCGTCCCTCGTCGCATGTCGCCCCTAAAGCTGGATTCTGACCTCTGGCTCCTCGACCTGACCTTCCAGGGGATCCCCGACGTCATCGCCGCCTTCCTCATCACCAGCCCCGAAGGTCACACCCTCATCGAGACAGGCCCCGGCTCTACGCTCCCTGCCCTCGAGACCGCGGTGAGAGCGGCTGGCGCGAGACTCGAGGACGTCACCCAACTGGCGGTCACTCATATCCATCTCGATCACGCCGGTGCCGCGGGTAGCCTGCTGCGCCGGCTCCCTGATGCGCGGCTGTTCGTGCATCCGGTC
>DASSZC010000392.1:0-3480 GCA_035702925.1 Gemmatimonadaceae bacterium
GACGGGAAGAAGGTCGCGATCCGCATCCCGCCGGGCACGCCTAACGGCAAGCGCTTCCGCGTCCGCGGCCAGGGGATCCATCGCGAGGGGGCGCAGGGCGACCTGATCGTCGAGGCCGACGTCACGGTCCCGGAGTCGCTCAACCCGGAGCAGGAAAAGGCGATGAAGGAATTCGCCGAGGCGGGGGGACTGAAGTACTGAAGGGCGACGAGTGGGGAGTGACGAGTGATCACTGGGGGCCAGTGACCAGGGGGGTCAGGGGTCGGGTGTCAGGGTTTCCGGCGCGAAGGACTGCACGCCGAGACCCTGACCCCTGACCCCTTCTTCATCTGCTTGACACGCCACCTGGGACGCCGACGGTTCGCCTCGACTCGGCCATCCCATCCCGAGCGGCATTCCGTTGGCGAAGCCCTCAGGCGAAAACCAGAAATCCACGGATCGATGAACAGACTTCCTGCATCGCGCATGCGCGCCGCGTACCGGTTCGCGACGCTCGCCCTCGCCCCCGCGCTTCTCTCGGCGCCGTTAGGCGCGCAGGAGCGAGCGCCGATGCCCGCGGCCGATTCGGTCCCGCTACCCGAACAGCCGCGTCCCGACTTCGCTCGCGCCGACTGGCGGAACCTGAACGGGCGCTGGCAGTTCGCCTTCGATCCGCAGAACAGCGGCGAGAGCGCCCGCTGGTTCGACGCCCCGCTGGCATCTCCGCGGTCCATTAGCGTTCCGTACTCCTGGGGGTCGCAGCTGTCCGGCGTCCCGGACAGCGCGGACATCGGCTGGTACTCGCGGACGATCACGATTCCCGCCGAGTGGCAGGGCAAGCGTGTCTTCCTCGTCGTCGGGGCGTCGGACTGGCGCACGTCGGCGTGGCTGGACGGGACCAAGCTCGGCGACCATCAGGGCGGGTACACGCCCTTCGCGTTCGAGCTCACGCCTGACGCGAAGCCGGGCGCGGCGCAGCGCCTGACGCTGCGCGTCGACGACACCGCGCATCCATTCCAGCTCGAGGGAAAGCAGGGATACGGCAAGGCGCGCGGGATCTGGCAGACGATCTACCTCGAGGCGCGCGGAAGCGCACCGCTGGAGACCGTGCACTTCACGCCGGACATCACGAAGTCGCGGGTGACCGTCGAGGCGATGCTGCGCGAGCCGGCGCCGCGCGACCTCGCGCTTCGCTTCTCGTACCGCGGCGCCGAGTCTGCGCGGCCGGTGGTGACGCGGGTCATCCGGGCGGGGGAGAAGAGCGCGCGCTTCGACGTTCCGGTCCCCGGTGCGCGACTCTGGTCGCTCGAGGATCCGTACCTCTACGAGGTGACAGTGACGGTCGGCGCGCCCGGCCTCGCCGAAGATCGTGTGGACAGCTACTTCGGGATGCGCTCGATCTCGGTCGTCGCGCGGCCGGGGAGCACCGACTCGTACGTCGCGCTCAACGGCAAGCCGGTCTACCTGCAGCTCGCCCTCGACCAGGCGTACCACCCGGAGGGGTTCTACACCTTCCCGAGCGACAGCTTCACGCGCAACGAGATCCTGCGCGCGCGACAGATCGGCCTCAACGGGCTGCGCGAGCACGTGAAGATCGAGACGCCGCGCAAGCTGTACTGGGCGGACCGGCTCGGCGTCCTGATCATGGCCGACGTTCCCAACTCGTGGGGGCCGCCCGACTCGGCGATGTTCGCCGAGCATGACTACGCGATGCGCGGGATGATCACGCGCGACTACAACCATCCTTCGATCTTCGCCTGGGTCCCCTTCAACGAGGCATGGGGACTCATCACGCGGAAGGACGGGAAGGAGAGCTACGAGCCGGAAACGCAGCGGCGCGTCGCGGCGTCGGTGAAGCTGGCGAAGTCGCTCGACTCGACTCGGCTGGTCGAGGACAACTCGCCGTGCTGCGGACGTGGGCATGTGGAGACGGACATCAACTCCTGGCACTCGTATCTCCCCGGGTGGGAGTGGGAGCACCATCTCGACGTCATCAGCGACAGCACCAAGCCCGGCTCGCCGTGGAACTTCGAGAAGGGCTATGTCCAGGGGCGGCAGCCGAACATCAACTCCGAGTTCGGGAACGTGTGGGGATACGCGGGGAGCACCGGCGACGTGGACTGGAGCTGGGATTATCACCTCGCCGTGAACGCCTTCCGCCGGCACCCGCGGATCGCGGGGTGGCTGTACACCGAGCACCACGACGTGATCAACGAGTGGAACGGCTACTGGCGCTTCGACCGCTCGGAGAAGGAGACCGGGCTCGGCGAGCTGGTGCCGGGGATGACGCTGCGCGACCTGCATGCGCCCTTCTACCTCGCGGTGGATACGGCGATGAGCCGCACAGTGGAGGCGCGTTCTCGGGTCACGGTCCCGCTCTGGGCGTCGTTCCTGACGGGGAGCGCCGCGCACGGTGACAGCCTCGTGCTCCGGACGCAGCTCTACGGCTGGAACGCGTTAGGCGAGCGCCGCGTCTACGACTCGTCGCTCGTGCGCATTCCATACCGGCCGTGGATGTCGGAGGCTCTCGCGCCGCTGACGGTGACGATGCCTGACGGTCCCGCGGTCGTCGTCCTCGCCGTGCGGCTCGAGGATCGTGCCGGGACGGTGCTGCAGCGGAACTTCGCGACCTATGTCGTCTCGGGTGACGTGCCGGCAACGGTAACGCTCGCCGACGGCCGCTCGGCGCGCGTGGTCCGCGTCGCCGCCGACGCCTATCGCGACGCGCGCTGGTCGCTGAAGACGTGGAAGGTGATGGGCGGGAAGAAGGTCGACGGCGCGGGGTCGGGGTACTTCGAGTACGCGTTCCCCTGGCCGCGGGGGGTCGCCGCCGCGGACATCTCCGAGGCGACCTTCCTCGTCGAGGCATCGGCGAAGCAGCTGTACGGCAAGGACCGCGACTCGACCGCCGCCGGGGGAGGGGACTACATGCGCGGCAAGGGGCTGCACGACCCGAGCGCCAACCCTAACGCGTACCCGATGACCGATGCGACGAAGTTCCCGAGCGCGGTGACGGTGCGCGTGAACGGCGAAGTCGCCGGCCTGCGCGAGCTGGCCGACGATCCAGCCGACAGCCGCGGGATCCTCTCCTGGCACGCGCAGGCGCGGGACCATCACCTCCACGAAGCCGGTTCGTATGGCGAGCTGCTACGCGTCGCCATCCCGCGAGCAGCGCTGGAAAGAGCCGCGTCGAGCGGGACGCTGGTGATCCGGCTCGAGGTGAGCGATGCGTTGCCGGGCGGGCTGGCGATCTACGGCGCGCAGTTCGGGCGGTATCCGCTCGACCCGACGGTGATGCTGGTGACCAAGTAGAGGGGCGCGAGGCGAACGGCGTCGAACGGCGGTACGGCGCCACCGAGGCACCGAGACGCCGAGAACAGCCCGTCAGGGCTGAGCAGTTCGCACCAGAGCCGAACTGATTGGGGGCAAGCGGGGCGAGATCATCTCGCCCCGCTAGCCCCCCAAGCTGTCTCGGACCGGTGCCGCCAGCCTCCAGCACAG
>DASSZC010000026.1:0-8120 GCA_035702925.1 Gemmatimonadaceae bacterium
GCGCTCACCGGCCGGCGCTACGCGCGCTGCTCGGGCTACCGGCTGGACGACGCCGAGTGGGTGATCGTGGGGCAGGGGAGCGTGGTGGCGAACGCCGAGGCGGTGGCCGACTGGCTGCGCGACGGGCGGGGGCTCCGCGTCGGCGTGCTGAACCTCACGATGTTCCGTCCCTTCCCGGCCGACATCGTGACGCGGCTGCTCGCCGACCGGCGCGGCGTCGTGGTGCTGGAGCGGACGGACCAGCCGCTGGCGGCCGACCCGCCCCTGCTGCGCGAGATCCGCGCGGCGATGGGACAGGGCGTCGAGAACGGGCGTGCCGCCCTGTGCGTGCCGCGGCCGGCGCCCCCCTTCGCGAAGCTCGCCGCGATCGCCCCGGAGAGCGTCCCCGACTTCTACTCCGGGTGCTTCGGCCTCGGCAGCCGCGACCTGCAGCCCGGCGACATCGTCGCCGCGATCGACAACATGCTGCCGGGCAACGCCCGCACACGGCAGTTCTACCTCGGCGTCGACTTCATCCGCGAGGGGACGAAGGTCCCGAAGCTCCAGATCTGGCAGGAGAAGCTCGTCGACAGCTACCCGCACATCCGCGACCTGGCGGTGCACTCGACAGGCGACGTCAACCTGCTGCCGGAGGGATCGACCGCGCTGCGCATCCACTCCGTCGGCGGGTGGGGCGCGATCACGATGGGGAAGAACCTCGCGATGACCGCGTTCGAGCTGCTCGGGCTGAACATCAAGGCCAACCCGAAGTACGGCTCGGAGAAGAAGGGCCAGCCGACGACGTTCTACGCGGTGTTCGCGCACGAGCCGATCCGGCTCAACTGCGAGCTGCGCCACGTCGACGTCGTGCTCTCCCCCGACCCTAACGTTTTCCGCCACAGCGATCCGCTGGCCGGCCTCGCCGAGGGTGGGGTGTTCGTCATCCAGAGCGACCTGGCCCCCGAGGAATTCTGGAAGACCCTCCCTGCCCGCGCCCGCGAGACGATCCGCCAGCGGAAGATCGAGGTCTACGTCCTCGATGCATTCGCGATCGCTCGCGCCGAGGCGTCGGACGCCGAGCTGCGCTACCGCATGCAGGGCGCGGCGTTCATGGGCGCGTTCTTCGCCACCTCACCGCTGCTGAAGCGTGAGGGAGCGAGCGAGAAGTCCGTGTTCGACGCGATTCGCCAGCAGCTGACGAAGAAGTTCGGGTCGAAGGGGACGCAGGTGGTCGAGGACAACCTGCGCGTCATTCGCCGCGGCTTCGATGAAGTGCGCGAGGTGAGGCCGGTCGAGTTCGCGAGCACCACCGTGCCGGGAAAGGTCCCGCAGATGCCGGCACTGCTCGACGCGCCTGACGCGGCGCAGGGACCGGCGAACCAGGGCCGCTTCTGGGAGCAGGTGTGCTCGCTCTGCCAGGTGGGACAGGACGGGATTGCCGATCCCTTCGCCGCGATCAGCACGATCCCGGCCGCGACCGGCGCGGTGCGCGACATGAGCGGGGTGCGCCTCGAGGTCCCCGACTTCATCGCCGCGAAGTGCACGGGGTGCGGGCAGTGCTGGACGCAGTGCCCCGACTCGGCGATCCCCGGACTCGTGAACAGCGTCGAGGATGTTCTCTCGGCGGCGATCGACGCATCGGTGAATGGTGTCCGCATGGAGCGCGTCCGTCCGATCGCGAAGCACTGGGCGAAGGAAGCTCGCAAGATCATCGACCAGAACCCCGCCGCACCGATCGCCGACGCCTGGCAGGCATCGTATCGCGCGGTGACCGACAAGCTCGGGTGGGACACCGAGCGCAAGGCGGCAGCCGAGCCGGAGTTCCAGGCGGTCAACACGCGGCTGGTCGAGATGCCGCTCGCGCGGACGAAGCCCTTCTGGGACGCCGTCGAGGGGAAGCAGAAGGGAAGCGGAGGGCTGCTCTCGATCACGGTGAACCCCGAGGCGTGCAAGGGGTGCAACCTCTGCGTCGCCGCCTGTCCGGACGGAGCGCTCGTCACCGTAAGGCAGGACGAAGCGGGACTCGAGAAGCTCCGCAACAACTGGAGCGTCTGGCAGCACCTTCGCGACACCGACGACCGCTACATCAACGTCTCGGACGTCGATGAAGGAATCGGCGTGCTCTCCTCCCTGCTGCTGAAGAAGGAGACCTATCGCTCGATGGTCGGGGGCGACGGCGCGTGCATGGGGTGCGGTGAGAAGACCGCGGTGCACCTGATCGTCTCGTCGATTCACGCGTCGATGCAGCCGCGCGTCGCGAAGCACGTCGCGCACCTCGATACGTTGATCGCCGCGCTCGACGAGCAGGCACGTGAGCTGCTCGCCGCCGGCGCCGACCTCGACGCCGCAGCCGCGGCGAAGGGATCGGTCGCCGTGCCGGTCGATGCGGCGAAGCACGAGCGCCTCGCCGTGCTCAACGCGTCGCTGCACGACCTCCGCGACCTGAAGTGGCGCTACGTCGAGGGACCGAGCGGCAACGGCCGCGCATCCCTCGGGATGGCGAACAGCACGGGCTGCTCCTCGGTGTGGGGAAGCACCTACCCGTACAATCCGTACCCCTTCCCCTGGGTCAACCATCTCTTCCAGGACTCGCCGTCGATCGCGATCGGGCTGTTCGAGGCCCACATGCGCCGGATGTCCGACGACATCGCCGTCGTCAGGCGCGCCGAGCTGCTCTCGTCAGGGAGCTATGACGCAAAGCGTGACGAGGCCGCGTTAGGCAACCTGACCTGGAAGCAGTTCACCGACGACGAGTTCGCGCTCTGCCCGCCGATCGTCGCCATGGGCGGCGACGGCGCGATGCTCGACATCGGATTCCAGAACCTCTCCCGGCTCCTCGCCTCGGGGAAGCCGATCCGCGTGGTGGTGCTCGACACCCAGGTCTACTCGAACACGGGCGGACAGGCCTGCACCTCCGGGTTCACCGGACAGGTCGCCGACATGTCGGCGTACGGATCGTCGCAGCACGGAAAGAGCGAGGTGCGCAAGGAGCTCGCGCTCATCGCCATCGCGCACCGCGGCGTGTACATCCACCAGACGTCGCAGGCGGCCGCATCGCACCTGATTTCGGGCGTGTTGAAGGGGCTGCACAAGCGGCGCCCGGTGCTGATCAACATCTACACGCCCTGCCCCGTCGAGCACGGACTCGCCGACGACTCGTCGCAGCACGCGGCGCGTCTCGCGCTCGAGTCGCGCGCCTTCCCCTTCCTCACCTACGACCCCGACGGCGGCTCCAGCTTCGCCGACTGCCTGAGTCTCGAGGGGAATCCGGCGCCGAACGACGCGTGGCCGACGTACTCGCTGAAGTACCTCGACGATTCCGGCGCCGAGCAGGTGATGGAGCTCCCGGTGACGACCGCCGACTGGGCGGCCACCGAGGTGCGCTTCAAGCAGCACTTCGCCGAGCTCCCCGCATCCGAGCAGGGCGACGAGCTGATGCCCTTCCACGAGTACATCGCCGCGACCGACGCCGATCGCGAGGGACGCGTCCCCTTCATCTGGGCGCTGACGAAGGAGCGGAAGCTTCGCCGCCTGAAGGCGTCGAGCGAGATGGTCACGCTCGCCGCCGAGCGCCAGCAGTTCTGGTCGCAGCTTCGCCAGCTCGCGGGGCTCGAGGTTCCGGTGGCGGTGCACGACACCGTCGTCGGGCAGATGGAAGCGGAGTTCGCGAAGCGCGCCGACGCGCTCCGCGCGGAATACGAATCGAAGATCGCCGAGCTGAAGGCGAATCTCCCGGCGCAGATCGCCCGCCGCCTCGCCGAAGGACTCATCAGGAACGCTGGAAGCTCGGCGGCGGTCGCCGAGCTGCTCGCCTCGCTGCCTTCGGTGAAGACGACGGCTCCGCCGTCGGGGAACGGCTCCTCGCCGCAACCAGCGGCCGCCGTGCCTAACGTTGCACCGGTGGCCGTTGCCGCGGCACCAGCGGCGCCCGTCGCCACCGCGACGGCGCCCGCGCCTGCAGCCGCCGACGACGAAGCTCTGGTGCTCGAGCCGTACATCGACTCGATCCGCTGCACGAGCTGCAACGAGTGCACGAACCTGAACAACAAGATGTTCGGCTACAACGCCGACAAGCAGGCGTACGTGAAGGACGCGAAGGCCGGCACCTTCCAGCAGCTGGTCATCGCCGCCGAGCGGTGCCCGGTCTCGATCATCCACCCGGGAACACCACTGAATCCGAAGGAAAAGGACCTCGCCAAGTGGATCAAGCGCGCCGAGAAGTTCAACTGAGCATATGCTGACTTTCGCGAGCGGTTTCCGGCACGGCGTACATCCGCCAGAGGAGAAGGAGCTCACCAGCCACCTTCCAATCCGGCGCATGCCCTACCCCGATGAGCTGGTGCTTCCCCTGCGGCAGCACGCCGGCAAGCCGGCGAAGCTCTGCGTGAAGCCTGGCGACCGCGTCGAGCGCGGCGACAAGCTCGCCGATGCTGATGGATTCATGTCCGTCCCGATTCACGCCTCGGCCGCCGGCACCGTCGTCGACATCGACTGGTGGCCGCACCCCGACGGCTCGATGGCCGAGGCGGTGCGCATCAGGGTCGATCGCTACGCGCCCCAGATCCCGCGGCCGCGAATGGTCCCGCACTGGCAGGGGCTCACCACCGACCAGGTCGTGAAGGCGGTGCAGGAGGCCGGCGTCGTCGGACTCGGCGGCGCCGCCTTCCCGACGCACGTCAAGCTCGCCCCGCCGAAGGACTTCACGGTGCACACCCTGATCATCAACGGCGCCGAGTGCGAGCCGTACCTGACCTCGGACCACCGGACGATGGTCGAGTACCCGGAGCGGGTGCACTTCGGGATCCGCGTGATGATGCAAACGTTAGGCGTGACGAAGTGCGTGATCGGCGTCGAGAAGAACAAGCCGGACGCGATCGCCGCGGTGCAGCGCACGGTGCCTGACGATCTCGATGTCACGGTCCTCCCGCTCACGGTGAAGTATCCGCAGGGCGCGGAGAAGATGCTGATCCACGCCGTCACCGGTGTCGAAGTCCCGTCGGGGAAGCTCCCGGTCTCAGTGGGCGTCGTCGTCCAGAACGTCGGCTCGGTGTCGGCGATCGCCGAGGTCTTCGAGACCGGGCTCCCGCTCATCGAGCGTATCGTGACGGTGTCGGGGCACGGGCTGCTCCGCCCGGCGAACCTGATCGTCCCCGTCGGCACGAAGCTCCGCGACCTCCTCGCCCAGTGCGACGGAGTGAGCCCGGACGCCGCCGAGGTGATCATCGGCGGTCCGATGATGGGGCAGGCACAACCCAACCTCGACGCGCCGGTGATCAAGGGAACGACCGGTGTGGTCGTGCTCGAGAAGAACGAGACGCGCCGCGCCGAGTCGTACCCGTGCATCCACTGCGGTCGCTGCCTCGACGCCTGCCCGGTCTTCCTCAACCCGTCGCTGCTCGGCGACTACGCGCGCGTGCAGCGTTACGAGGACATGGCCGAGCTGCACCTCGCCGACTGCATGCTCTGCGGCTCCTGCGCCTACGTCTGTCCATCGAACATCCCGCTGTCGCAGCTCTTCCAGGCGAGCAAGCTCGCGCTGCGCCGCGCCAAGGCGGTGGTCGCATGAGCGCCGAGAAGCTCATCGTCACCGCGTCGCCGCACATCCGCTCGCAGGATTCGGTGCCGCGCATCATGTGGAACGTGGTGGCGAGCATCGTCCCGATCGTCGCCTTCGCCGCCTTCTTCTTCGGCATCAGTGCGCTGCTGCAGGTCGCGACCGCGGTGATCGTCTGCCTCGCGACCGAGCGCGCCACCGGCAAGGGAGGTGCGATTGCCGACGGCTCGGCGACGATCACCGGACTGCTCCTCGCGCTCACGCTCCCCGCCGGATTCCCCCTCTGGATGACCGCGCTCGGCTCCGCCTTCGCTATTCTTTTCGGCAAGCAGGTGTGGGGAGGCCTTGGACACAACGTCTTCAACCCCGCGCTCGTCGGGCGCGCCTTCCTGCAGGCGGCCTTTCCGGTTGCGATCACGACGTGGCCGACGCCGGGGGGAAGTTTCCTTTCGCTGAAGGGCGACCTGTTCGCCCTCCCCTTCACTCACCCGCTGCCTGACGCTGTCACCTCGGCGACCCCGCTCGGGCTCCTCAAGTTCGAGGGCAAGGGCACCTCGCTCCTCCATCTCATCGTCGGCAACACCGGCGGCTCGCTCGGCGAGACCGCGGCGCTCGTGATCCTCGCCGGCGGGCTGTATCTCGCCTGGCGCGGCTACCTCAATTGGCGAATCCCGCTCAGCATCCTGATCACCGTCACCGCGGTGAGCGGGATCATCCACCTCGCCGACGCGACCAAGCCTCACCCGCTGTTCATGCTCTTCTCCGGCGGGTTGCTGCTCGGCGCCGTCTACATGGCGACCGACATGGTCACCGCGCCGATAACGAATCTCGGCAAATGGGTGTTCGGCGCGGGAATCGGTGTGCTGGTCGTGGTCATCCGCATCTGGGGCGGACTGCCCGAAGGCGTGATGTACGCGATCCTCTTCATGAATGCACTGACCCCGTTCATCAACCGCGCGACGCAGCCGAGAGTGTTCGGCACGCGCGTCCGGAGCGCAGTATGACCGCGAACGCTCAGCACTGCAGCCCGCCGGCCGCGCCGAGCGTAAGCGTCGCCCCTCCGGCGACGGTGAAGGCGCCCGAGGTGTCGTCGTTCAAGCTGCTCGCGACGCTCGCCCTCGCCGGTGCCGCAGCCGGGTTGCTCGTCGTCGCCGTCTATCGCGCGACGCTGCCGACGATCGAGAAGTACGCGGCGGTCAAGGAGGAGAGCGCGGTGCGCGAGGTCCTCAAGTCCGCCGCGCGCTGGGACACGCTCTACCTGCAGAAGGGAGCACTCACGAAGACACCCGATGCGCACGACGATCGCAAGTCGCTCCCCCGCGCCTACCTCGGCTTCGACGCGTCAGGCAGGGAGCTCGGCGCGGCGATCACCGCGCAGGAACCCGGCTTCCAGGAGGAAGTGCTGCTGATGATCGGCTTCGAGCCGGCAACGGGAACGCTGATCGGCTTCAAGGTCGTGGACGAGAAGGAGACGCCCGGACTCGGCGACAAGATCGAGCGCGACACGTCGTTCAGCGGACAGTTCGCCGGACGACTCACGCCACTGCATGGGGTGAAAGCCCGCGCGGGCGACGATCCCCACCAGGTGCAGACCATCACCGGCGCGACGATCTCCTCGCGCGCGGTCATCCGCATCATCAACCATGCGGTCGAGCGCTGGCAGCCGCTGCTCGTCGCCTACGAGAAAGGAGGGATCAGGTGAGCACCACCGTCGCTCCCCCGTCGGTGACGCCGGCGTACGAGCCGGGCACAACGAGCCCCCCCGCGTTCATTCCCGGCGCACCGCCCCCGGCGACGCTCTGGGCCGACACCTGGCGCGGCATCGCCGCCGAGAATCCGGTGCTCGTGCAGATGCTCGGGATGTGCCCGACGATGGCGGTGACCAACGTCCTCGCCAACGGGATCGCGATGGGACTGGCGACGACCTTCGTGCTCGTCGGCTCCGGCCTCTTCGTCTCGCTCTTCCGGAAGTACATCGCCCACGAGGTCCGCATCACCTCGTACATCCTGATCATCGCCACCTTCGTCACCCTCGCCGACCTCCTGCTCGCCGCGACCTTCCCCGAGATCTCGAAGGCGTTAGGCCCCTTCATCCCGCTCATCGTCGCCAACTGCCTGCTCCTCGGTCGCGCCGAGGCGTTCGCGGCGAAGGTCGGCCCGGTGCGGGCCGTCGCTGACGGGATGGGAATGGGACTCGGCTTCACGCTGTCGCTCTCGGCGATGAGCGCGATCCGCGAGCTGCTCGGCCGCGGCTCGCTGCTCGGCTTCGACATCATGGGACCGCGGTGGGAGCCGTGGGTGTTCATGGTGCTGCCCCCGGGCGGCTTCTTCACCCTCGGGCTGCTGCTGATCACCGTCGGCTGGTTCGAACAACGGAGGCGTCGCGCGCGCGCGGCGGTCGCGGCATGAGCAACCTCGCATGGATCTTCGTCTCGACTCTTGTCGTCAACAACTTCACCCTGGTGATGTTCCTCGGGCTCTGCTCCTTCTTCGGCGTGACGGCGAAGATCGAGACGGCGTGGCGGCTGGGGCTCGCCAACACCTTCGTGCTCATCATAACGGCGGTGAGCGCCTGGATACTCAACAC
>DASSZC010000016.1:0-3961 GCA_035702925.1 Gemmatimonadaceae bacterium
ATGCACGGGTAGCGCGAGTACGAGGTGCACGGTGCACGATGAACGAAAGAGGATGCACGGCACCGCTGGTTGGATGACGGCACACCACCCGCTCCACCGCCCGCCGCTCGTACATCGTGCACCGAATGCGGTGTCGTTCACCGTGCATCTCTTACTCGCGCTTCCCGTGCATCGCTGTTTCGAAGAGACTGTGCATCGAAGTTTCGAAACGACCGTGCATCGAGGGGTCCGGCCGCCCTTCTGCCCGCCTCACCCGCCCAGGTCGCGCAGGAAGGGGTACCGCCCCCGGATCTCGGCCACGCGCGCAGGGTCGATCGTCACGAGCCGGACCCCGGGTGGCGTCTGTGCCTCGGGAACGGGATCACCCCACGGATCCCACGCCACCGAGCCGCCGTCGTAGGCGATCCCGCCCCCGCTCCCCACGCGGTTCACGGCGACGACGTACGCCTGGTTCTCGATCGCTCGGGCCCGCGTCAGGGTGTCCCAGTGCAAGCGGCGGGCGGCGGGCCAGTTGGCGACGATGACGAAGGCGTCGACGTCGCGGGCGACGGCGCGGAAGAGCTCCGGGAAGCGCAGGTCGTAGCAGACCAGCGGCGCGATGCGCACCCCGTCGATCGCCACGACCACCGGAGCGTCGCCGGGTGAGTAGTGCTCGTGCTCCCCGGCGAAGGCAAAGAGCGTCTGCTTGCGGTACACGGCGACGGTCGCGCCGGACGGGTCGACGACGAGCGCGGCGGTGACCGCGCGGATCGTCCCCCTCGCCTGGCCATCGGCGCCTAACGCGACCGGCTCGGTCGCGGCGACGCTGGCCATCAGCCAGACCCCGGCCTCGGCGGCGAGCGCCGCCAGCCGCGCGGCGTGGCCGTCGCTGAGGGGGGTCGCCTGCGACCGGTCCATCGTGAAGCCGGTGGTCGCCATTTCGGGGAGGACGACCAGCCGCGCGCCCCCGCGCGCGGCGCCGGCGACGAGCGCACGCGCCCGCTCGAGCGAGCCCTCGGGATCGTGCCAGCCAATGTCGTACTCCCCGAGGGCGACGCGGAGCGGGCGCGGCGCGGCAGCGGTCATCCCGCCGCCTTCGCTCCCTCGCCTGGCGGCGTGGTGCCTAACGGCGTCTCGCCGGTGAGCGCCTTGCGCAGCGCGGCGCTCCCCTCGCGCACCATCTTCGTGTCGGCGCTGAAGGAGAAGCGGATCGCGTTCGCGCACGAGTTGCCGAAGGCATCGCCGGGAGCGCTGCCGATCCCCTGCGCGGCGAGGGCGCGGGAGAGCGCGTCCGCGTCCTCGACGCCGAGCCGGGCGTACACCGACTCGTCGAGGTCAGCCCAGGCGAAGAAGGTCCCGCGCGGGGTAAAGGGATGCACCCCCTCGATTCCGGTGAGCGCATCGAGCAGGAGGTCGCGCCGCACCAGGTACTCGTCGCGCATCTTCGGCAGGTGGTCCTGCGGGCCGGTGACCGCGGCGAGGGCTCCCCACTGCGCGAGGCTGTTCACGCCATTGATCGTGCAGCGGAGCAGCTTCGGCAGCCGGTCGTGCAGCAGCGCGGCGCGCGTCACGACGTAGCCGATGCGCAGTCCGCTCATCGCGTGGCTCTTCGAGAAGGAGAAGATGCTGATGACATGCTCGGCGTAGTCGCCGGCGAGCGAGCCGATCGAGACGTGCGTCGCCGGCTCGAAGAGGACGTCCTCGTACGCCTCGTCGGAGACGATCCAGAGCTTGTGCTTGCGGGCGGTGTCGAGCAGCGCCTGCAGCGTCGCGCGCGAGAGCACCGCACCGGTCGGGTTGTGCGGAGTGTTGACGAAGATCGCCCGCGTCCGCGGAGTGATCGCCGCGGCGACGCGCTCCGGGGAATACTCGAACCCCTCGGCCGCTCGCACCGGAACGCCGACCGGCACTCCGCCGGCGAGGCGGATGTTCTCGGCCACCTCGGTCCACATCGGATCGGGGATGATGACCTCGTCGCCGGGCTCGAGGAGCGCGCCGAAGGTCGCGTAGAGGGCGTGCATCGCCCCGTTGGTGACGAAGATGTCGTCGGCAGAGACGCCTCCGAGTCCGTTCTTCGTGCGCACCTTGTCGGCGAGCGCCTTCCGCAGCTGCGGGATCCCGTTGTTCGGGATGTAATGCGTCTTCCCCGCGCGTCCCGCCTCACCGATCGCGTCGAGCACGTGCGGGGCGACGCTGAAGCTCGGGTCGCCCGACTCGAGCCGGAAGACCCGCTGGCCGGCGGCTTCGGCGCGGAGCAGGACCTCGCGGATCTGCACGATCTTGCCGAGTGAGACGAGATCGAGCGGATGCGGCTCGGCGGGGGGTGGCGCGTGCTGGGTGGGCGCGGCGACGGGTGTCTGCATGCTGTGCTGCTCCTCTGGAGATGGTCGCCCGTGGGCGAGGCCAAAAAAAAAGCCGCTCAAATGAGCGGCGACGATGAACTAATGTGGGGAGACGGGAGCGCTGATACCGCTGATCGACTGCTGCATCTGCATCTCCATCTTCATCTCCAGTCGAAGGTCCCGGGCAAGAAAATACCCGAGCGCGTTCAGCCGCCGGGGCATCGCTTTTTAGCTCGTTGTTTTACGTGGCGGCAAGAGCGGCAAATCACCACGAACGATCGACTGTCTCATTATCCTAAAACATGCGGGGCGGTCGTGTCAAGCAACCGCGTCGTTGACCCCGGCCAGGGCGCAGACGAGGCGCCATTCTTCATCGCTTACCGGCGTCACCGAGAGCCGGCTTCCCTTCCGCAGGATCTCCATCTTTTCGAGCCCGGCGACCCCGCGCAGCTCGCCAAGCGCCAGCGGACGGGGCAGAGCGCGGACCGCCTTCAGGTCGACGGTGCTCCACCGCGGTTCCGCGCGCGTCGACTTCGGGTCGTGCATCTCGCTCTTCCGGTCGAACTGCGATTCGTCCGGGTACGCCTCGCGCGCGACCTCGCAGATCCCGACGATCGCGTTAGGCTCGGCGTTCGAGTGGTAGAAGAAGACGCGATCCCCCTTCCTCATCGCCCGCAGGAAGTTCCGCGCCGCGTAGTTGCGCACTCCCTCCCAGGAGGTCGTGCTCTTCGGCGACCTCTCGAGGTCGTGGAAGGAGAAGGAAGTCGGCTCGGACTTTACCAGCCAGTGGTTCATGGTCGGTAATCTACGAGCTGCAACGGGCTATTAGCCATTAGCCGTTAGCTGGCAGCGACTGCGTTTACCGCCGTCGCTGCCAGCTAACGGCTAACAGCTAACGGCCGACGTTCGAAGGAGTTGAAATGGGCAGTACGCACTTCGCATTACTGTTGCACGGCGCGGCGCCGCTTTCGTGGACGGGGTTCACGATCCACTGGAGCACGGTGATCGGGTGCGCGGCGCTCGCCGGGTTGTACGAGTGGCGGTCGCGCGCGGCGGCGGCTGATCCTTCGCTCGGCGCGCCGCCGAGCGGGGCGCAGCGGGCGCGGTTCATCACCGGGCTGATGATCCTGCTGCTCTCGCTGAACGGGCCGCTGCACGACCTGAGCGACAGCTTTCTCTTCAGCGCGCACATGGTGCAGCACCTCGTGCTCACCCTCGTCGTCCCCCCGCTGCTGATCACCGGGACGCCGGTGTCGCTCTTCCGCCAGGCGCTCCGCTCCCCGGGCATCACGCGCGTCGCACGCGTCGTCACGCGAGCGGGGTTCTGCTTCGCGGCGTTCAACCTGGTCATCGCCGCGTGGCACTTCCCGGGGATGTACAACTTCGCGCTGGCGCATCACGCGGTGCACATCGCGCAGCACCTGATGTTCATCACCGCCGCGGTGCTGATGTGGTGGCCCCTGCTCAGCCCCGTCCCCGAGCTGCCGCGGCTGTCGTACCCGCTGCAGATGCTCTACTGCTTCCTGATGACGATCCCGATGTCGATCGTCGCGATCTACATCGCCTACTCGGGAACGCTGCTCTACCCCGCCTACGCGAGCGCGCCGCGCGTCTGGCAGATCTCGCCGCTGCAGGACCAG
>DASSZC010000458.1:0-2593 GCA_035702925.1 Gemmatimonadaceae bacterium
GAAGCAGCGCCGCGCACGCTGGCGCGATACCGCGGTCTGCATCGAGGGGCACGCCGCGATCGACATGCGCAACGCCTTCGAGACGATGTGGCGCCGCGCGTCGGGGAAGGAGCGTCGCGGCGCGCACCGCTTCGTCTCGCGACGCGCGACGCACACGCACCTCGATCCGGCGACGCATGCTCCCGCGCTCGTCGGGATCATCGAGGGGGAACCGGGACGCCTCCGCGTCGGGCGCGCGCTGCAGCTGCAGGCGGTGTCCGCCGAGCGCTCGATCTGGATCGCCAGCGCGTACTTCGTCCCCAGCTTCGCCGAGATCGAGGCGCTCTGCGGCGCGGCGCGCGACAACGTCGACGTCCGCGTCCTCGTCCCGAGCCGCGGCGACCATCCGTGGATCCCCTGGCTGACGCGCCGCACCTATCGCCGGCTGCTCATGAACGGCGTCCGCATCTGGGAGTGGCAAGGGGAGATGATGCACGCGAAGACGAGCGTCATCGACGGCCGCTGGATCCGCATCGGCTCGACCGACTTCAACCCCCTCGGCGTCGCGATCAACTTCGAGCTCGATGCCGTCATCGAGGACACCGCCGCCGGCGGGGAGGCCGAGTCGATGTTCCTCGCCGACCTGGCCAGCTCGCGGGAGATCACCCTCGCGCGTTAGGCGCGTCCAGGCGCGACGTCGCCGACTGAGAGATCGTCAACGGCACGCCCCCTGCCCATCCCTCGTCGCCGCCGACCTGAAGGGACTGCCGCCGGTGACGATCATCAACGCGCAGATCGATCCGTTGCGCGGCGACGGCGAGCTGCTCGCCGACAAGCTCCGCGCCGCCGGCGTCGACGTCACGCAGAAGACGTACGACGGCGTCGCCCACGAATTCTTCGGGATGGGCGCAGTCATCGACAAGGCGAAGGACGCCGAGCAGATGGCTGCGGATGCGCTGAAGAAGGGGTGGCGGTAGAGGGACTATTGTTCATCGGTTCGTTCGGGCCGCTGGCCTCCCGGTATGTCGGCCGTACTCCTCAGCATCCGATCGTCGTGACAGTCTGTACTGGAAGACACCGAGACACCGAGTACACCGAGACAGCCAGCGGGGCTGAGCCCTTCGCACCAGTCGGAAAGACTTGAGGGCAAGCGGGGCGAGACAATCTCACCCACTTGCGCCCATGTTTTTCGGCTCTGGTGCACCGACATCAGTGCGGTGTGCAGTCTCGGTGGGCTCGGTGTCCCGGTGTCTC
This sequence comes from Gemmatimonadaceae bacterium, assembly GCA_035702925.1. GTDB lineage: Bacteria > Gemmatimonadota > Gemmatimonadetes > Gemmatimonadales > Gemmatimonadaceae > JABFXC01. The sequence goes on from DASSZC010000458.1 coordinate 1,234, forward strand.
GCAAAAACAGACTGTCACGACGCCCGGATGCTGAGGAATAGGGCCGACATACCAGGAAGCCAGCGGCCCAGAGGAACCGATCAGCAACAGCTTGCAGCCCCACCCGATGGCCCGACGAAGGCAGCGGTGATAGCTTCGCCGCTGTCATGATCCCACTTCATCGCTTCGCGCGGCGACGGCTCGCCCTCGCCGCACTGATCGCCCCATTCGCCGTCGCCTGCGGCGGACGCGTCTCCACCACGCCCGCCCCCGCGGAGAGCTACGACCTCGTCATCAGCAACGGTCGCGTCTACGACGGGGCGGGGAATCCGTGGAGCTACGGCGACATCGCGGTGATTGGCGACCGGATCGTGCGCGTCGCGCCGGCGGGGACGCTGGGCGACGCACGAGCGGCGCGGCGGATCGATGCGCGCGGGCTCGCCGTCGCGCCGGGATTCATCGACATCCAGGGACAGTCCGAGGACGCCTTCCTCGTCGGCGACGGGCGCGTCGTCAGCAAGATCACCCAGGGGATCACCACCGAGATCCTCGGCGAGGGCTCGACACCGGCGCCGCTCAGCGCGGCGATGTACGCGACGCGCACCGCGGGGGACACCACCGCCGCCCGCATCCGCGCCCCCTTCGTCGGCGAGCACGGCTTCGCGCACTGGCTCGACGCGATGGCCGCGCACGGCGTCGCGCCTAACGTCGGCTCCTTCCTCGGCGCCGCCACCGTCAGGCGCTACGCGAAGGGAACCGCCGAGGGCACTCCAACCACCTCCGAGCTGGACACGATGCGCGCGGTGACGCGCCGGGCGATGGAGGATGGAGCGTTCGGCGTCGGCAGTGCGCTCATCTATCCTCCCGGCGCCTACGCGTCCACCGAGGAGCTGATCGAGATCGCGAAGGCGATGGCGCCGTATGGCGGCATCTACATCACCCACATGCGCTCCGAGGGCGATCGCGTCATCGAGGCGACCGCGGAAGCGCTGCGCATCGGCCGCGAGGGCGGGGTCCCCGTCGAGATCTACCACCTCAAGGTCGCCGGCCAGCGCAACTGGTCGAAGGCGCCGCAGGTCGTGGCGATGATCGACAGCGCGCGCCGCGCCGGACAGGACGTCGGCGCGACGATGTACCCGTACACCGCCGGGCAGACCGACCTCGCGTCGTGCCTCCCGCCATCGGCCGCCGCGAACGGAAAGCTCCTCGACAACCTCCGCGACCCCGCGTCGCGGGCGCGCATCAAGGCAGCGATGATCGCCGGCACTACCGGCGGCGAGAGCCTCTGCGACCTCGCCACCGCGCACGGGACGATGGTCGTCGGCTTTCGCGACTCCACAATGAAGAAGTTCGAGGGACTGCGCCTCGACGAAATCGCATC
>DASSZC010000498.1:0-2554 GCA_035702925.1 Gemmatimonadaceae bacterium
GGCGCGCCGGACATGGCCTTCCCGAGGCTGAACGCCCTCTCGTTCTGGCTGCTCCCGATCGCCGGCGTGATGATGCTCGCGAGCTTCTTCGCCCCCGGAGGCGCCTTCGCGACCGGCTGGACGTCGTACGCCCCGATCGCCACCGAGACGCCGCTCGGGCAGACGTTCTTCAACCTGGCCGTGCAGTTCGCGGGCGCGTCGTCGATCGCCACGGCGCTGAACTTCCTGGTGACGATCATCACCATGCGCGCGCCGGGCATGACCTTCTGGCGCATGCCGCTGCTGGTCTGGGCGAACTTCACGACGTCGCTGCTCGTCGTGATCGCGACGCCGTTCATCGCCGGGTCGCAGTTCTTCGTCCTCCTCGACCGCGCCCTCGGCTTCAACTTCTTCAACCCGCCCGCCGGTGGCGACGTGCTGATGTACCAGCACGTCTTCTGGTTCTACTCACACCCGGCGGTGTACATCATGATGCTGCCGGGCTTCGGGATCATCAGCGAGGTCATATCGACGCACGCCCGAAAGCCGATCTTCGGCTACCGGATGATGGCGTTCTCGCTGATGGCGATCGTCGTGCTGGGCTTCACGGTCTGGGCCCACCACATGTTCGTCAGCGGCATGTTCCCGTGGCTGAGGGTGCCGATGATGATCACGACGATGCTGATCGCGGTGCCGACCGGGATCAAGATCTTCTCGTGGCTCGCGACCCTGTGGAGAGGCGTGATCCACATGAGAACGCCGCTCCTGTTCGCGCTCGGCTTCATCACGATGTTCACGCTGGGCGGGATCTCGGGCGTGATGCTCGCCGTCATCCCGGTCGTGATTCACGTCTCCGACACGTACTTCGTCGTGGCGCACATCCATTACGTGCTGTTCGGCGGATCGGTGTTCACGATCTTCGCCGGCATCTACCACTGGTTCCCGAAGACGACGGGCCGGATGTACGACGAGACGCTCGGCCGGTGGCACTTCTGGCTCTCGTTCATCTTCTTCAACCTGACCTTCGGCCCCATGCACCTCGTCGGGGTCGACGGCATGCCGCGCCGCGTGGCCGACTACTCGGACCAGTTCGCGACGCTGAACGCGATCATCTCGATCTCGAGCTTCCTGTTCGGCCTGTCGTTCCTGATCTTCGTCTACAACATCGTCGCGAGCTGGCGGCACGGCCCGCTCGCAGACGGCAACCCGTGGCGCGCGCACACGCTCGAGTGGCAGGTCTCCTCGCCGCCGCCGGTATTCAACTTCGACGAGGTCCCGACCGTGGTCGGCGGCCCGTACGAGTACGGCGTCCCCGGCGCTGTCCACGGGGTGTTCAAGAAGCCCGAGGTACCCGCGGGCGCGGGCCCGGGCGGCCCGGCCACCACAACGGCTGAATGAGCGCCGAGCCGACACGCATCCTCGTGGTCGCGAACGAGACAGTCGGCGGCCGCGCGCTGATCGACTCGGTGCGCAAGCACGCCGAGGCGGCCCACGCCCAGAGCCGGCCGTTCGAGGTGATGGTGGTCTGCCCGCAGAACCAGCCCCGGCACGGCTACGTCGTCCATGACGAGTCGGTCCGAGCCGCGGCCGAGAACCGCCTGCGCACGACGCTCGAGCAGCTTCGGGCCGTCGGCATCGAGGCGGCGGGCGAGGTGATGGACCCGGATCCCTTCAACGCCACCATGGACGCGCTCGGAACCTTCGCCGCGGACGAGATCATCATCTCCACCCACCCCGACCCGCGCTCGGGCTGGCTGCGCCGCGACCTCATCGACCGCGTCAAGGACGCCGCCAAGGTCCCGGTCGAGCACGTGGTGGTGGACCTCGACGCGGACCGCGCGGAGCTCACCCGCACGCTGGTCGTCGCGAACCAGACGGCCTGCGGGGAGCCGCTGATCGGCCTCCTCCGCGGCAAGGCCCAGGAGAGCCCGCACAACTTCATCATGGTCATGCCGCAGAGCGGCGTACAGGACCCGCACGCGCCCGAGCGGCTCGGCCAGGTCCTCGACCGCCTGCACTCCGAGGGCCTCGAGGCCACCGGGCAGGTAATGCCGCGCGACCCGTTCACGGCGGTCCAGAACGCGCTCCAGTTCTACGCCGTCGACGAGATCGTCATCTCGACCTTCCCGGGCGAGCGCTCGGGCTGGCTGCGCTCGGACCTCATCGGACGCGTCAAAGCGGCCACCGGCAAGCCGGTCGAGCACGTCGTCGTCAAGCCGTCCGAGGCCACGGAAAGAGCGACCGCCTGATGGAGTCGGCAACGATCGCGTCGGGTGGCCACGGCCACGGCGAGCACCACGGCCCGCCCACCGCGAACCAGTCCTCACGCGTAGAGGCCCAGTTCCTCGGGATGCTGCTGTTCATCATCTCCGAGGTGATGCTCTTCGGAGCATTCTTCACGGCGTACTTCTTCATCCGCGTCGTGAACGGCGACGCGTGGCCCGCCGAGGGCACCGAGCTCCCGAAGCTGATCGCGGGCGTGAACACCGCCGTCCTGATCTCGTCGAGCTTCACGATGCACTGGGCGCTCGAGGGCGCGCGGACCGGCAACCGGCGCGCGCTGCGGGCCGGGCTC
>DASSZC010000290.1:0-2074 GCA_035702925.1 Gemmatimonadaceae bacterium
GCGTCGGTGAACTGCGGGATCAGCTCGAGTGGCAGGCTGTCGGCGACGAGGTCGAGGGCCACCGCGCCCCGACCGAGGCGGCTCCCGGTGTCGGTCCGCTGCAGCGCGAGGTCGATCGGCAGCTGTCCGCTGAGCGACGCCATCGCCGACCCGCCGGCGCGCGACGCGTCCATCCGCGTCGTCAGCATGCGCCGCGCGTAGTCGAGCGTCCCGTGCAGCTCGGGGATCGTCGTCCCGCGGAACGACGCGTGCGACACGCCTAACGCGACGCGGAAGCGCGGGTCGCCGAGCGTCCCGTTCACCTGCCCGCTCACCGAGAGGATGCCGTTGAACGGGACGTCGCTCTCCAGCAGCCCGGCGACGTCCTCGACGTGGAAGTTGTCGATCGCGAACTGGAGCGACGCATCCCCCTTCGTCGGCAGCAGCCCGTTGGCGTAGATGCGGCCGTTGGCGTCGTTCCGCAGCTCGAGTCCGCGGATCTCGATCCCGCGCGCTCCCCAGCGGATCGCCGCCTCGCGCGTCCCCTTCCACACCGTCGTGTCGAAGCGCAGCTGCGTCCGCGACAGGTGGAGCTCCTTCTCGTCGAGGTGCAGGATGTAATCGCCGGCGAGCGAGTACTCGCGCACGTGGTCCTGCCAGATCGCAACGTCCACCTCACCGGCGCTGTTGCCGTAGGAGAGGCGCGTGTCGACGCTGTCGAGCGCGAACCCCTTCACCGACGCGGCGTCGAGCTGCACCCCGATCGCGATCTTCGACTGCGGGGTCCGCGCGTTGGTCCAGGCGATGTCGGCGCGCGCCGCCTTCGCCGTGCTTCCCATCACCGCGAAATCCTCACCGGCGAGCCGCGCGCGCACGTTGAAGCGCGAGAGCCCGCCCTTCACCGTCCCCGCCAGCTGCAGGTGTCCCGACACCGAGTCGGCGCGAACCGACGGCGGCAGGTTCGCCTTCACCTTCGGCATCGGCGCGCCGGTGACCGCGCGCTCGACCTCTGTGGCCTTCGCGATGCGCACCGAGTCCTCGTGCGCCTGGGCCAGCGCCTTCGCGACCCGCGCCGGCCGCGGCGCGACCATCCCTGTGTCGTGCGGGAAGAATCGGGCGAAGCGCTGCAGCGAGTCGAGCTGTCCGCGCACCACGAGCTCGCCGCTGCGCCCCTCGGCGAGGCCGAAGGTGCCTGACGCGCTGACCACGGCGCGCGACCCACTGAGCGTCAGCTTCTGCGCGGTCAGCATCCCGTTCGCGACCCCGATCCGCAGCGACGCGCTATCGATTGCCAGGCTGTCGTACTGCGATGCCGCGACGTCGGCGCTCGCCGTCATCGCCATCGTCGCCGGGGAGAATCCGCGGCCGCGCGCCGTCATCTTCGCCGTGATCGAGGTGCTCGGCAGCCGCGCGATGACCGCGTGCGCGTTGAAGAGGCGCATCGCCGCCGCGAGGTCGTAGCCCTTCTCCGCGCTCGCCAGGTCGAGCGTTCCGCGAACGTCGAGCTCACCGCCCTCGTTGAAGCGCAGCGACGAGCGCACCGCCAGGTTGTGCATCGTCCCCGTCAGGCGGATCGGGCCGGCCGCTGCTCCGCGCAGCTCGAGCGCCGGAACGAAGCGGCCGACGGTGTACAGCGAGACCGGTCGCGCGCGGGCGTCCACGTCCATCCACATCCCGCCGGCGCCGGCGGTGCGGATCGCCGCCCGTCCCGTCACCCGCGAACGCGCCCCGTTCTCGATGTGAGTGAGGTCGCCGTCCGCCACCAGCCGCGTCGTCGTCGTCCCATTGACCGTCGCCGTCCCGATGACGATCCCGCCCACCGGAAGCGTCGGCATCCACGTCCGGGCCAGCGCGACCTGCACCGGGTCGGCCCGGACCTGGAGCGCGCGCGCCCGGAAGCCCCCGCCGGGGATCATCCCGACCTCGCCGACCGCGGCGACCTCGCTCGTCCCGTCGCGCGAGTCGGCGAAGGTGACGTCGCTGTTGAGGCGCATGGCGTGGATCCCGCCGGCCAGCGACAACCGACCGCCTAACGTTCCGCGGCGCGGCGAGGTGAAGGTCGGCACCATCTGCTCGATCGTCCGCGTGTCGAGCC
>DASSZC010000193.1:0-3668 GCA_035702925.1 Gemmatimonadaceae bacterium
CCCTGCTCGAGCGTGCCGACGTCCCGGTCACCGACCTGAGCGCCCGCTTCGACACCGACATCAGCGGCGATTCGCTCGCCAACCTGTCGGGACGGATCGCGGCGCTGGTGAGCCCGGGGTCGGTGGTGGACGGCGTGCGCATCTTCTCCGGGCGGGCGCGCCTCGCCGCCGACGCCGGCCGCCTTCAGGTCGACACGCTATCCGTCGAGACGACGGCGGCGACGGTGTTCGCCTCGGGGGGGATCGGCCTCGCCCCCGGCGTCCGCGACTCGCTGCGTGTCGCGGTGTTCGTCGACTCGCTCGGCGGGCTGCGGCGGTGGGTCGCGGCCAACGCGGCCACCGATTCCCTCGAGGGATCGTTCTCGGTGACCGGGACGCTCACCGGCTCGATCAAGGCGCTCGACGCACGCGGGACGGTCGCCGCCGCCTCGCTCTACCGGGCGGGGACGAGCGCGTCGGCGGTGAAGGGGACCTTCGCCCTCCGCGACCTCACCGCCGCGCCGTTAGGCGACGTCATCATCGGGATCGACACGGCGCGCATCGGCGGCGTGGTCTTCGCCCGGATGGACGGCCTCGTCACCCTCGACGGACCGGGACACGGGCGCCTCTCGCTCGAGGCACGGGAGACGACGGGGCAGACCGCGCGGGCGGCCGCCGAGATCGCGATGCATGGCGACACCGTCGACACCCGGCTCGATTCGCTGATCCTCGCCGCCGACACGACCGCGAACGGGAGCAGGTGGCGGCTGGCCGCGCCAGGGCGCATCGTCGCGACATCGGCCTCGATCGACGTCGCGCCCCTCCGCTTCGAGGACGGCAAGGGGGGAACGATCGCCCTCTCGGCACAGCTCCCGGTGACCGCGCCGATCACCGGGACGCTGGTCGGGACGAAGGTCCCGCTCGGCGACCTCGCCAGCTTCTCGCAATCGCACGTGCCGTTAGGCGGGCTCGCCTCTTTCCGCGTCGCGCTGTCGGGAACGCGCGCGTCGCCGCTGATCGACTGGACCTCGGTACTGCAGCAGCCGCAGACCGCGGGGGTGCGCCTCGACCGGATCGAGGCGACCGGGAAGTACGCCGACCGCAGCTTCGGCGCGACGGCGCGCTTCTACCGAGGCGAGCAGGCGACGATGGTGGCCAGCGTGGCACTCCCGGTCGACCTCGCCCTCGAGCCGCGGGGGAACCGCCTGCTCGAGCAGCCGCTGCGCGGGAACGTGCGTGCCGACAGCGCCGACCTCGCCGTGCTCGAGACCCTCGCCCCCGGGCTCGACATCACCGCCGGGCGGTTCAGCATCGCCGGGGAGCTCGGCGGCACCTGGCAGCGGCCGACGATCGACGGGGCACTGACGGTGAATGGCGGGGCGGCGGCTCTCGCGACGTTAGGCGTCCGCCTCAGGGCGGTCGAGGTGGCGATCTCGATGCACGGCGACAGCGTGTCGATCGACCGCGTGTCGGCGCAGAGCGACGATCCCGGCGAGCGGGGGGCGATCGGGGCCCGCGGGTTCATCGACCTCGACTACCTGCACCACGCGTCCGGCACCCCGCGCAATGCCTCGTTCGCCCTCGACGTCGAGGCGCGCGGCTTCCATGCGCTGAACAAGCGGAGCATCGGCGACATCCGGATCTCCTCGCCAGGGATGCACCTCGCCGGCTCGGAGCGGAGCTCGACGCTCACCGGCACCGTCATCATCGACAAGGGGACCGTCTACATCCCCGAGCTGACGAAGAAGCGGGTCCTCGACGTCAGCGACACGCTGGGGACGACGCTGTCCAATGGATCGGTGCGCAATCGCGCCCTGCTCGGCGATGCGCCGACCTCGGTCGTCGAGGGGCTGCAGTTGCAGAACGTCCGCCTCGTGATCGGGCCCGAGGTCTGGCTGCGCTCGTCGGAAGCGGCGATCCAGCTCGGCGGCGAGGTCAACGTCACCAAGGGACGCGACCCGACCATCGCCGCGTTAGGCGAGACCGCGCCCGAGCAGCTCGCCCTTCAGGGGACGCTGACCGCGAACCGCGGACAGTACCGCCTCGAGCTGAGCCCGGCGATCTCGCGGACCTTCGACGTGACGAGCGGGCGGCTGACCTTCGCGGGGGATCCCGAGGTGAATCCGGCGCTCGACATCAGCGCGGTGCACACGGTGCGCACGGAGAATGGGCAGGACGTCCACGTCCGCGTCGCGATCCGCGGCACCCTGCTCAACCCCGAGCTCAGCCTCAGCAGCGACGAGGGGATGCAGATCTCGCAGACGGACCTCGTCAGCTATCTCGCCTTCGGCAAGCCGAGCTTCGAGGTGACTGGAAGCGGCAGCGTCTCGTACCAGAGCCTCGGCACGGGGCTGATCTCGGCGTCGGCGGGTGGCTTCGTCGCCAACCGCCTGCAGAACTCGCGGTTGGGATCGGCGATCGACGTCTTCAGCGTGCAGGCTGGCGCCCTCGACGCGACCGCGGCGAACCAGGGGCTCGATCCGCGCGCGCAGCTGGCGAACTCGCGCGTCACCCTCGGGAAGCAGATCAACGAGCGGACCTTCATCGGCGTCGATGCGGGGCTCTGCATCTTCGGCAAGACGCAGACGAACAACAGCGCCCTCGACCAGCTCGGACTGACGATCAACCATCGGCTGGCGCACGGCTTCGCGGTCTCGGCCGGCTACGAGCCCAGCGCGAGCGTGAAGCTCTGCGACCCGAACGGGATCGCGCAGCAGCTGAGCAACCAGCCGCGCCGTCAGGTCGGGCTCGACCTCACCCGCAGCTGGACATTCTGATGAAGCGCGTCCTCCTCGTCGCGAATCCGGCGTCGCGGCGAGGCGCGAAGCTGCGGGCCGCCGCGCTGCGCGAGCTGGCCGCCGCCGGGATTCACTGCGATCCCGTCCTCACGGAGCATCCCGGCCACGCCGCCGAGATCTGCCGCGAGCGGGCCGCCGGCTACGACGCGGTCTTCACGTTAGGCGGCGACGGGACGGCGATGGAGGTGGTCGGAGCCCTCGCCAACAGCGGGCTCCCCGTCGGCATCCTCCCCGGGGGAACCGGGAACCTCATCGCCCGCGCGTTAGGCACCCCGCTCGTGATGCGCCGGGCGGTGCGGGCCCTGATCGGGGGGGAGGCCCGCCAGGTGGACCTCGGGATCCTCGACGACGGCCGGCGCTTCGCCTTCGCCGCCGGGGTCGGGATCGACAGCCAGATGATCGAGCACACGTCCCCCTGGTTGAAGCGGCGGATCGGGGTCGGGGCGTACGTCTTCGCCGCCGCGGGGGCGATTTTCCGCCGGGACAACGTGCACGTCCGGGCGACCGTGGATGGGGAGCTCATAGAGCGCGATGCTGCCGCTGTGATGCTGACCAATTTCGGGGCAGTGCTCAATGATCGACTCTCCCTCGGCCCCGGAATCCGTCAAGATGACGGAAAGCTGGACCTGTGCGTCTTTAGTCCGGGAGGGCTGACGGACGCGATCCGGATCCTCTGGCGGTTGTCGCGGAAGGACTTCCGCAGCGACCCGTGCATGCTGTACCGCGCGGGAACCGTCTTCCGGATCGAGACCGATCCTCCCTGCCAGGCGCAGGCCGATGGAGACCTGCTCGGTCCCACACCCTTCGGGGCGCGGGTCGAGCCCCACGCGGCCACGCTCCTGGTTCCGCGCAGGAAGTAGTTCGTCCCACTGTCGAGAAAACATACGATCA
>DASSZC010000414.1:0-4416 GCA_035702925.1 Gemmatimonadaceae bacterium
CAGCCCCGGAGTGCGTGGGACCGAGAAGGTCTTGTCGAGAACCGCGCGACGGAGATCGGCATCGACGAGCAGGGTACGCTGACCCTGCTGCGCGAAGGTGATGGCGAGGTTGGCGACTGTCGTCGACTTGCCATCGGCCGGTCCGGGACTCGTGAGAACGAGCGTTCGCGCGCGCGACTGTGCCCGCGCAAAAGAGATGTTCGTTCGCAGCGACCGGTACGCCTCGGCAACGATCGACCGCGGATCGACGTGGCTGACGAGACGGCTCAGCGGGATGTTCGCGTTCGCCTGCTTGTCGCTGACCCGGATCGCCGGGATCTGCCCGAGTACCGGCAGCTGGAATCGCGTCGGCAGCTCGTCCGGCGACTTCACCGAGTCGTCGAGCCGGTCGAGCCCGACGGCGACTCCGACGCCTAACGCGAGGCCGAGCAGCATCGCCATCATCGCCGCGCGCTTGCGGTTGGGCGCAACCGCGTAAGTGGGGAGCGGAGCCACGTCGACGACGCGCACCGTCGCGCCGTCCGCCGATTCGGCGATCCGGGCGAGCTGATACTGCGCGAGCAGGTTGTCGTACGTGGTCTGCGCGGTGCTGACCTCCGCCAGCAGCCGCGCCTGCTCCGACTCGAGCGGCGGGTATCGCTCGGCCTGGAGACGAAGGCCGCTGATCGTCTGGTTGTACGACGCGAGCCGGGACTCGATGCCCTTGAGGTAGTCGCCGCTCGCGGACTGCAGGTCGTTCTTCGTGCGCGTGACCAGCTTGTCGATCGCCTGTACGTCAGCATGAATCGGCGCCTTGCCGGTCGCGAGGAGCTCCTCGCGCTGCTTCAAGAGGTCGAACCAGCGGGTGTACAGGCTCGCGACGTAGCTGTTCTTCGTGATCGCTTCCGTCCCGGCGAGCTTACGGAGGTCGTCGTCGATGGTGTCGGCCCGCGTAAGCTTCCCGAGCAACTGCTGGTAGACGGACCGCTCGACCTCGGCGTTCTGGCGCTGCCCTTCGAGGGCGTGGATGTTCTCGAACAGCGCGGCGATCTCGGCCCGGACGTCGGACGTCTGGTGCGACTCCTTGAACGCCTGCAGGCGGGACTGCGCGGAGTCCAGTCCTCGCTTCTGGCTGGCGAGTGACTGGAGGATGAAGGCCGTCTTGGTTCGCGCGCTAGTCGTCTGCAGCTCGCTCGAGAACTGCGCGTAGGCGTCGGCGACCGCGTTCGCGGCATCGCGCACGACCGCCGGGTCAGTCCCTCGATAGCTGATCTCGATGACGTCCGTCTGCGGTATCACACGCGTGCCGATCGTCCCGCGCACCGCGTCGGCGACGTAGCTCAGCGGATCGACGACGAGGACGACGTGATCTTCCTTGAGCACGGGCCGCTGCGGAACGAAGAGCGAGAGCCCGGCGGCGACGAGCCGCGCGCCGTAAGGCGCGCTGCCAAGCGTCGTTCGCCCGGAGGTCAGGGTGTACGAGGCGGGTCCGAAATTCAGGCTGTATTCGCCGTTCCGCGCCGCCGAGTCGACGTGCGGGGTGCTGTCGCCGAAGATCTCGCGACGCGACCGCGGCGGCCGCGCGATGCGCAGCCGCAGACCCGCGCCGATGGCTGCGCGTTCGGCAACGTTCTGGCTCTTGATGAGCAGCTGTTCCGACTGCAGCGGATCGACGGAGTAATTGCGCGGGAGCGATGGGGCTCCAATCCCCTGGACCGCTGGCGCGGGCTGCTGGAACCGCACCGTCGACGCCGACTGGTAGATGCGCGGCTGCCGGAGCGTCCGCCATGCACCGATGGCCGTCACGACCGCGAACACGGTGAGCACCAGCAACCAGCGCCGGCGGATCACCGCGAGGACTTCGCGCGCCGTCAGGCCGTTCGCGCTTTCTTCCTCGCGAAATTCGGAAGGCGCGTACCCAGCGCCATCGTCGGACGCGGGCGACCCGGGGTTAGCTGTCATGAACACAGTCTCACTATTTCTTCACGGTAATGATTAAGATCGCGATTTCTTCACGGTAATGATCAGCGTCGCGATGCTGAGCGCGGTCGTCGTCAGGCCGAGCACGAACTGCAGCGTCTCCCGCGTGAACCCCGTCTTCTTCGGCACCACGACCACGTCGTTCGAATAGAGCACGACCCGACCCGATGCGCTACCCGTGAGTGCACTCTCGAGATCCACCTCGAAGACCCGTCCCTCGCGCACGACTCGCGTTCGCCGCAGGTTCGCGTTCGGGGTTGGTCCCCCCGCGATCGTGAGCAGCTGGATCAAGCTGATTCCCGGGTCCACCGGATAGAGCGCGGGCGCACGCACCTCACCGAGCACCGACACACGCACCAGCGGCTGCACCGCGATCTGCGGATTCGTCGTTCCGAGCTGAATGAGCGCCTGGCGAATGCTCGTCTTCAGCTGGTCCGGATCGAGCCCGGCCGCCTGGATCACACCGAGACCCGGGATCTGCAGCTGCCCGCGGCTGTCGATCAGGTACTCTCCCGTGAGCTCGGTGTCGCGGAAGACCGCGATCTTCACCGCGTCGCCAGGCCGCAGGACGCCGACGCTTCGTGACAGGCTGTCGGCAACGATCTTCGCCCGCGTCGTGTCCTGCGCCCGCGCGGAGCTCGCCGACAGCGCGACCGCGCAGCCAAGGGCAAGCACGACGAGGCGGCGCACGCCGTCAGGGGATCCGATACGCATATGTACCAATGAGTTGAATTCGCACGTACGACGCGGTTGCGACGTCCTGGTTGTTCGGATGCTGCGCGCGCGCACCCTCGGCCCGCACGCTGAGCGTCAGCGGGCGAGCGAGATACGAGATCGCGGCGTCGGCGAGCAACGCCCGCTGCACGAAGGGGCGCGCCGCTGTCACACTCGGGAATGGCTCGCCGGCATGTCCATTCGAGTTATGCCCGGGGCGCTGCTCGAGTCGCTGCGCGCCCTGGCGCCACATCCCCGCTCCACCGGACAGCTTGACGAGGGCGTGTGGCCAGAGCTCCCCGCCGACGCGCCAGAGATCGGCGTCGGGACCGAGCTCGCTGCCGAGTGGCTCGTCGTAGGTCTCGTAGGCGGTCGCGTAGCGGTTGCGGAGGTAGGTGTAGCTGTTGATGTGCCGATACTCGACCAACGCCGCGGCCGGGATGATCAACGGCAGCCCCTGCGTCCCGCGAATCGACCAGCCCAGCTGGTCCTGCACGGTCTTCCGGTCCTTCGGGTCGATCTGGATGTCGTCGACGAGCAGCTCGGCCTGCACCGCCGAACCACCGCTCCGGGCGCGAAGCGCGCCAAAGAGCTGAAGGTTCTCGTCCGGCCCGCTGCGCGCGGTGTCGTTCTGCGTGACGACGTACGCCATCAGCGGATTGGCGTAGGCGAGGTCGAGGGTCTTCGTCCCGCGGGCGAGGATCGCGCTCTCGCCTAACGTCAACTCGAGCGACGACTTGACGCGGAGGGTGAGCGCGTGGGCGACGACGTAGCGGTAGAAGTGCACCGCCGACGGGCCGGGGATGCTGTCGAGCGCCGGGGTCAGCTCGACGTCGGAGAGCGTCCCGTAGAGGGCGCGCGCCTCGACGCGCTTCCAGCGACCGCCTAACGCGACGCGGTCGAGCATCGGGCCCCACGCCGAGAGAAGGAGGGACTCGCGTCCTTCGCCCAACCAGGCTTCGTTGCCTCGTCCGAAGGTCAGCGTCAACGGCCTGCCGACCTGGATGTTGAAGTAGCTCTCGCCGAAGTCGACGGCACCTCCCGTGTTCCGGAGGGCGCGCTGCCGGTTGGCGGGGTTGTTCCGGCGGCTCGTATAGGCGATGCCCTCGGCGACCCCGTACATCTTGCGAGATCCCCAGCTCACGCGAGCACGGGCCATCGCGGACGCCGCGGGGTCACCCTCCTCCTTCGGACGGATGCCGCTCCAGAGGGGGCGGAACTCGCCGTTCGACAACTGCGTCGCAGCGACGGTCAATGCCGCGCCCCCGCCGAATGCGCCTTCCCCGTCATTGAAGAGGTCGAGCGTGTCGGCCCTGAACCGATCGTGCAGCGCGCCGACCATCGCGGGGGCGCACATCCTGTCCGAGTCGGCTGCTGCCAATGCGGCCCGAACGTCGCGGACGAGGTACGGCCGGTACGGCGACACGCGCGCAGGCGCGCATCCCGTGCGCACGAGGCCGTCGAGGATCTCGTAGGCGGGATCATCGAACGGGAGCGAGGCGAGCGGATGCTGAGCGTACGCCGCCGCTGGGCTCACGAGGAAAGCGATCGCGATCGCGACGCGGAGGCACCTGTCGCCTCGACGCGACGGGGGGCGCACCGATTGGCGCGCCGGGTGCTCGGGGGGACGGGTTGCCTTACGAAGCACTGAAATCGGGATCGCCCGCGGACCGCTGGATGGAAAACACCGGAAAACCGCACGAGCCAGGACTGCAGCGAATGCGGCGGCAAACGATGGTGATG
>DASSZC010000454.1:0-2399 GCA_035702925.1 Gemmatimonadaceae bacterium
GGCGCCACCGCGATCGCGCCGATCGTCCCGCCGAAGAACTTGTCGGTCACCGGCAGCCAGGACATCCCGCCGTCGGTCGTCTTGAAGACGCCACCGCCGGTGGTGCCCATCCAGTACTCGTTCGGGCGACTGCGGCTTCCCGCCACCGCGACGGAGCGTCCGCCGCGGTAGGGGCCGATCTCCCGCCACTTCATGCCGGCAAAGGCGGAGTCGGGAATCGAAGGGGACTGCGCCGAGGCGGCGAGCGGGGCGATCGCGGCAAGCGCGGCCGCGGCGATGGTGCGAAAGCGAATCACGCAGTGCTCCGGGAGTCTGGACAGGATCTTCTGAAAAACGCCGGGAGTGCACCGTCGCGCAAGACCGTCGCGCCTGACCGGCGCCGTTCGAGGGGTCAGAGTCGTTGAAAGACGATGATGGGTGCGATCGTTTGGTGGCGACCGCTCGATCGATGGAACGTTAGGCGGGACGGGGCGCTGTCGTGGGTCGTTCGCCGGGCGTCAGCGCGGGTAGGGTCGTACAGTTGGTCTGTGGAGACACCGAGAACGGCGGGAGACACAGAGTACAGCCCGCAGGGCTGAGCTGTTCGCACGACGGTTGAAGTACTTGGGGCAAGCCGGGCGAGATGATCTTGGCATGCTTGCCCCAAGTCGCTCCGGGCGGCGCTGGAGTGCGTCGTGGCTCGCGGGCATCAACAGGGGGAACACCGATTTCGCGGATTTCGCGGATGACCCGGATCGCTCATCGTGGCGTACACTGCCTCTCGTGGCGGCCCGAGGCAGTATCCGCGTAATCCGCGAAATTGTAGTTCCAACTGTTGGGGCTCATCGGGTGAGCCGTACTTGACCCGTCGCAGGAGACCTGATCCTCGAATCGCAGAATGACTCGGGGGCACGCCGGGCGAGACCGTCTCACCCTCTTGCCCCCAAGCTGTTCCGGCCCGGTGCAAAAGGCTCACCCCTGCGGGCTGTGCTCCGTGTCTCCCGCAGTTCTCGGTGTCTCCACAGACCAACCGAACGCCCCTACCTCGCCGACGCCCGGCGAACGACCCGCGACAGCGCCGGCCCTGCCTAACGGTCCCGCGCTCGAGCGGGCGGATGAAGTGCCATCGGCACGCGCTCACGGAGGCTGTTCACAAGCCATACGGCTTCGGCACGCCGCAGGTCTTCGACCCGCAGTCTTCGCTCGCGGATCTCGCCCCGCTCGAGGAGCTCGGCGCGGTACGTCCCGGCGAGGAGCCCGCATTCGCGCGGCGGGGTCCAGTCCACCCCGTCGAGTCGCACCACGACGTTGCCGATGGTGAACTCGGTGAGCTCGCCCTTCTCGTTCCAGAGCAGCACGTCGAAGACGTCAGGATGCTCGGCGCGATGCTTATCGTAGACCGCGCGGTGCGTCGTCTTGTGAAAGAGAAATGGGTCGGCCGAGGACACCGGCGACGTCGCCAGCGCCATCGTCTGCGGGGTCGCGGACGTCGCGTCGCCGCCGAGTGGGCGATCCTCGACACGCGGCGTTCCATCGCGCGCGACGAGCAATCGCACCCGGCGTGGAAAGTCACTCGTGGCACGAGCGTGCACGTCGAGCGCGCGCTCGACCGCGTGCATGTCGACCGGAATCCCGAAGTAGCGCGCCGAATCCGCGAGGCGCGCGAGATGGCGCTCGCGGCGCACATAGCCGTCGCGCGTCAGGCGCATCGTCTCGAGGAGCTCGAAGCTCGGCGTCGCGCTCGTCACGATCGCCGACTTCGCGCGGATCTCGTCGTACTCGGCGCTCGCCGCCGAGTCCCAGGTGATCCCCCCACCGACGCCGTACTCGATGGTGCTCGTGTCCCGATCGACCCATGCGGTGCGGATCGCGACGTTGAAGATTGCGTCGCCGTCAGGCGAGATGTGGCCGATCGCGCCGCAGTAGACTCCGCGCGGAGAGCGCTCGAGCGCGGCGATCTTCTGCATCGCGGCGACCTTCGGGGCGCCGGTGATCGAGCCGCAGGGGAAGAGCGCGGCGATGATGTCGCGCAGCGTCGTCCGCGGCGCGAGCTCGGCCTCGATGGTCGAGGTCATCTGCAGCACCGTTGGATGCCGCTCGACGGCGAACAGTGACGAGACGCGCACAGATCCCGGTCGCGCGATGCGTCCGATGTCGTTCCGCAGGAGGTCGACGATCATCACGTTCTCGGCGCGCTCCTTCTCTGATGATGCGAGCGCGAGCGCGGCAGCGTCGTCCTCCTCGAGCCAGCGGCCGCGACCGGCGGTGCCCTTCATCGGGCGCGTCGTGATCCTGTCGCCGCTGCGATGAAAGAAGAGCTCCGGGGACGCCGAGAGGATGCAGTGCCGGCCGAGGTCGAGATACGCGCAGTAGCCGGACGGCTGGGCGTCGCGCATCCGCTGGTAGAGAGCGAGCGGGTC
>DASSZC010000537.1:0-4707 GCA_035702925.1 Gemmatimonadaceae bacterium
TGTCGCTCTGGTTCACGGCGAGCGCCGTCTCGCCGCAGCTCGCGCCCCGTTGGGGGCTCGGCATCTCGGAGACGGCGTGGCTGACCGGGATCGTGCAGCTGGGGTTCGTCTGCGGCACCGCGATCGCCGCGATCCTGAACCTGAGCGACATCGTCCCGGCGCGGCTTTTCTTCGCGGCCAGCGCATTTGTCGCCGCGCTCGCCAACGTGCTGCTCCTCCAGGTCGACGGCTACGGCGGCGCGCTCGCCTGCCGATTCGTCACCGGGGCGATGCTGGCGGGTGTCTATCCGCCGGCGATGAAGATGACCGCGACCTGGTTCCACCACCGGCGCGGGCTGGCGATCGGGGTGATCGTCGGCGCGCTCACGTTAGGCAAGGGAACGCCGTATCTCGTCAGCGCGCTCGCCCAGGGAAGCGTGTCGGCGGTGGTGATCGCGACATCGGCGGGCGCGGCGATCGCTGCGTTCCTCATCCTCCTTTTCTACCACGACGGGCCGCACGCCTTCACGCGGCGTCCCTTTTCCTGGCTCCTCGTCCGCGAGGTCGTCAGCCGACGCGAGTGGCGGCTGTCGACTGGTGGCTACCTCGGGCACATGTGGGAGCTCTATGCCTTCTGGACCTGGATCGGCGCCTTCGTCGCGGCGAGCGAAACGGCTCGCGGCTCGGTCGCGGCGGCGACGACGGCGAGACTGGTCGGACTCGTCGCCTACGGCGCGATCGGAATCGGGGCTCTCGGTTGCGTCTGGGGCGGCTGGATCGCCGATCGCATCGGTCACGCACGATTGATCACCATCGCGCTCGTGCTCAGCGGCGGCTGTGCGCTGCTCGCCGCCCCCGCGTTCGGACATTCGCTGCTGCTCGTCACGATCCTCGCCTGGAGCTGGGGATTCTGGGTGATCGCCGACAGCGCGCAGTTCAGCACCCTCGTCACGCGCTCGGTCCCGTCGCACGCGGTCGGGACCGCGCTCACCCTGCAGACCTCCCTCGGCTTCCTGCTGACGATGGCCAGCATCCAGCTGGTGCCGCTGGTCGCCGCGCGCATCGGGTGGCCGGTGGCGATGGCGTTGCTGGCCGCCGGTCCGGCCGTCGGGATCGCCGCGATCCGCGCGCTGGGCCGCAGGGACGCCACCCCGCCTAACGCGTGAGACCGTTTAGTGATTCCGCGGGCATGCCCCGGTGGGCGGCACCCGTCGCCGGGATCGCCGCGATCGGCGGCGGCGCACTGATACTGCTCGCCGCGCTGCTCGCGCTCGGCGGATACGACGTTGCAGCCGCGTTGGCCGCATTATGGCGCGGATCGTTCGGCTCGGGCTACGCATTCTTCTCGGCGACGCTGGTCCGCGCGACACCGCTGCTCCTCGCCGGCCTGGCGGTGGCGCTCGCCTTTCGCGCCGGCGTCTGGAACATCGGCGCTGAGGGGCAGCTGCTCGCCGGCGCCACCGGTGCGATCGCTGGTGCGTCGCTCCCGCTTCCCGGTCCGCTGCGCCTGGCGCTCGGGCTGCTCTTCGCCGCGGTCGCCGGTGGAGCATGGGCGCTTCCCGCGGCGCTCCTCCGCCGGCGCGGGGTGCTCGAGGTGATCAGCACGATCATGCTCAACTTCATCGCGCTGAACCTCGTCGGCTACCTCGTGCGCGGTCCCCTCCAGGAACCGACGCACGCGTACCCGCAGAGCGAGACGATCGACGCCGCGGCGCGGCTTCCGCGGATCGCCGGGTCGCGGCTCCATCTCGGCGTCGGCATCGCCATCCTCGCCGCCGTCGCGTTAGGCATCGTGATGCGGCGCAGCGCCTGGGGCTTCCGCGTGCGCGCGGTGGGCGCCAATGCGCGCGCGGCGGCGAGCGCGGGGCTGATCGATGTGCCGCGCGTCGCGCTCGAGGTGTTCCTCGTGAGCGGGGCGCTCGCCGGGCTCGCCGGCGGGATCGAGGCGACTGGAGTGACCTACGCGCTCTACGAGGGGATGTCGCCCGGGTACGGCTATACCGCGATCGCGGTCGCGCTGCTCGCCCGCCTCGACCCCCTGTTCGTGGCGCCCAGCGCGCTCCTGTTCGGCGCCCTCGAGGCGGGGGCGACCGCGATGCAGCGCGACGCCGGCGTGCCGTCGGCCTTCGTCACCGTGGTCGAGGGGAGCCTGGTTCTCCTCGTGCTGCTGCTCCCGGTGGTGACGCGCGCCTGGACGGCGCGCGCTCTTCGCGTGCGGAGCGCCGGCCGTTGAGCGTGGATGGGGAGTTCCTCGCCGCCGCTGTCCGGACAGCGACCCCGCTGCTGCTTGCCGCGACCGGAGAGCTGGTGGTCGAGCGCGCGGGGCTGATCTACGTCGGGATCGAGGGGAGCATTCTCGCCGGTGCGCTCGCCGCCGCGGCCGGCGGATGGGCGTTAGGCAGCGGCGCGGGGGTAGCCCTCGCGCTGCTCGCCGGCGCGCTGATGGCCGGGCTCTTCGCGCTCTTCGTCGTGAAGTGGGAAACGGAGCAGATCGTCACCGGCACGGCGATCACCCTCGTCGCGACCGGGGCGACTGCCGCGCTCTATCACGTCCTGTTCGGTCCCGAGGGCGCCGGGCTCCGCATCCCGGTCATCCATCCCGTCGTCATCCCCGGGCTGTCCGCGATTCCGCTCGTCGGCGGCGCGCTGTTCGCGCAGAGCCTCTTCACCTACGCCGCGGTCGCCGCGATCGTCGCGGTCTGGTGGGGGCTCGCCCGCACCCATCTCGGGCTCGCGCTCCGCGCCTGTGGCGAGCGGCCGGCGGCGGCGCGGGCGGCGGGAGTCGCGACCGGATGGCTCCGCGGCGGCGCCGCCCTCTTCGCCGGCGCGTTAGGCGGGGCCGCTGGCGCCTCGCTCGTCCTCGTCCAGTCGGGAACCTTCGCCGAGGGGATGTCGGCCGGCCGGGGCTTCATCGCCATCGCGATCGTCGCGCTCGGACGCTGGCGCGCCGGGGGCGTCCTCATCGCCGCGCTCGCCTTCGGCGCGGCGAGCGCGCTCCAGTATCTCTTCCAGGCGCGCGGCTGGAGCCTCCCGTACCAGACATTCCTCGCCTTGCCGTATCTCGCGACGCTCGTCGCGCTGGCGACGACCCGCGCGCGGGGCGCGGCGCCGGCCGCGCTCGGGCAAGGGGAAAGCGAATGATCCCTGACGGTCGCCGCGGCCGGCGAACCGCGCGCGATCCGCGACGCTAGTCCGTGCAGCCGCTCGCCGCGCTCACCCAGCGCAGTTCCCACCGTCCGGCGCCGTTCCGCTCGAGGAGCGCGTAGGCGACGCCATCCCCGACGTAGCGTCCGAGCACCAGCGTCGGGCGATGCGTGGGACCGACGAGCAGGCCGGCCAGAACGTCGTGCGTCTCGACCGTGCCTTCGTGACCCGATGCCCGCTCGTGGAAGCCGATGCGCCACGGTCCGTCGGTCTTCCCGCTGTCGCGCTCCGCCACGAGCAGAAGCTGCTCCTCGCGCGGATCTGCTTCCTGGTTGATGCGTCGCGAGACGTCGGCAACGAGTGCCTGAACGCCGGGCGCGGGCTGGAAGCGCTTCACGGTGCGCACGTAGAACGGCAGTCCGCGGAAGGCGCGCGCGGTATCGTCAGGCAATCCGCCGGCGAGGCGCACGACCTCCGACGCAAGTCGAATCGAGTCCGCGCGAGGAAGGTGCTCGATGGAGTCGAGGGGCATGCTCCGGGCATGCCCGGCGACGAGCCCGATCGTCCACGCCGCGGTGGGAGCGCGCGACTCGGTGCGCAACCGGACGAGCGGCCAATCCTCGCACGAGTCGTCGCTGCTGTCCGCCTGCGCGGTCGTGTCCTCGCCGACCACCGTCGCGTTCCCGACTTCACCGCGGCGCGAGAACAGCGTCACCTGCGCGCCGCGGACCGGGGCCAGGTCCATCAGCGCCGAGTCGCCAAAGGTGCTGTCGGTCGCTTCGGGGAAGATCACCTCGCCGAGGCCAGGTGCGTCGCCGGCGACGAGCAGGATCGCGCCGGCGTCGGCGTTCCACCCTGCGTTCATCGTCGTCGATGCACCGCTGTCGGTGGACGAAGGTGCGGCGGTGACGTTCGAGTCACTGCCGGGTGTCCGCGGCGAGACCTCGCACCCGGACAGGGAGATCAACGCGGTGCACAGCACGGCGATGGCACGCGCATGTGCGGCTGTCGAACGACGAACGTGACGCAACGAGGAACGCATCGGTCCTAATTTGCACGCGTCGACTGAGGCGTCAACGGCAGAGGCGGGATTTCACGCAGGGATCGCGCTACGTAGAAGCTACGTCAGGCGACGTATCGCCGGTAATCCGGGAAGCGCGTAGACTCAACGCAGACCCCGCACCCCCCGAGAATGGCACACGCATCCCATGTGATCCCGGTCGCCGCCACCGATGGCGAGATCGTCGTCGCCACCGCCGCCCCGGCGCGCGAGCGCTGGAGCTGGGCACTCTACGACTTCGCGAACACGATCTTCTCCATGAACATCGCGACGCTCTACTTCGCGGTGTGGCTCGTCTCCGACCTCGGGGTGGGGAAGAACACGCCGGTCGCGATCGGCAACGGGATCTCATCCCTCCTCGTCGCGGTGTCGATCCCCGTCCTCGGTGCGATCTCCGATGCGACCCGGCGCCGCAAGCCATGGGTGGTCTGGTTCACCGTGATCGCCTGCGCGGCGACGGTGGCCATCGCGATCATCGGCCAGACCATGCTGCCGATCGTCGGCGACCAGACGATCGGCGCCGC
>DASSZC010000346.1:0-3910 GCA_035702925.1 Gemmatimonadaceae bacterium
CGATCGACGGCGACACGCTGTTGTGGATGGTGGACCTGTACACCACCGCGCCGGACTATCCGTTGAGCGCGCACGTGGTCGTCGAGGGAACGGAGCTCGCCTACCTCCGACACGCGGCGACGGCTGTGGTCAACAGCGCAACCGGGCGCGTACGGCTGGTCGCCGACTCGCTCGCCATCGAGAGCGATCCGCTCACCCGCGGCTGGCGGCGGCGATTCCCGGCGCTGTTCGTCACCAGCGCGCAGCTCGGACCAGACGTCGCCGAGCAGCTCCCGCCGCCGGTCCGCAGCGGCCTCGCGCAGCGTGAAGCGTTCGCGATGGCGGGAACGATCACCGAAGGCGTCGCCGAGCGTCGATCGCCGGTGAGCGACGGTGCAGACAGCCTCTTCGCCGGATCGGCGCCGGCGCGCTTCGCCACGGGGAAGGGCGCGCTCGCGCTGTCGCTGCCGATCCTTCGCGGGGAGGATCGCCTCGACGGCGTTATCGTCGTCCGGGGCGGCGTGTCACGCGGCTCGACCTGGGTGCCGGACACCGCCGGCATCCGTTGGGCGAGCTCGATCGACCGCCTCCGCGGCGCCGACAGCACCAGCGCGTCGCAGGCGCGCGACGCGCGCGTCGCCCACGGGCCGGTGCGCGTCGTCCC
The DNA here is from genome assembly GCA_035702925.1 of Gemmatimonadaceae bacterium. Lineage (GTDB taxonomy): Bacteria > Gemmatimonadota > Gemmatimonadetes > Gemmatimonadales > Gemmatimonadaceae > JABFXC01. Next base: position 644 of record DASSZC010000346.1, read on the forward strand.
GGGAGAGAACGGGCTGACGCTGACGCAGTCGGCCTACCTCGTGCGCGCCCAGAACCCTCCCTCGCTTCTCGGCGTCGCGGTGCTGCACGGTGACTCGCTGCGGACCGGGAAGACGGTGCTCGCCGCGTACGGCCAGCTTCCCAACGCCATCGCTCCAGCCAGCTCGCCCGTCGACCTTCGTGTCGCCGCGACCGCCCTCTATGACAGCCTTCGCGCCGACCAGCGGCGCGGCGATTGGCGCGCCTATGCCGACCACTGGGAGGCACTCGGGCGGCTCCTCGGACGTCCGCCGCGTTGAGATCGTCCGCTTGAAACCCCTTCTGGCACCCGGTAGCTTGCGCGGTCTCTCCCATGGCTGAACAGCACCCACGGCACACCGCGGTCATCGCCCTCGGCGGCAACGCCCTCTCGCCGGCGAAGCACTCGACCATCCACGACCAGTTCCGCCACACGCGTGAGGCGCTCGCGCCGATCGTCGACCTCGCGCTCGACGGCTGGAACGTCTGCCTCGTGCACGGCAACGGCCCCCAGGTCGGCGACGAGCTGCTGCGCAACGAGATGGCGCGTCACGAGGTGAGTCCCCTCCCGCTCGGCGTTCTCGTCGCGGCGACCGCGGGGTGGATGGGATACATGGTGCAGCAGTCGCTGGAGAACCTGCTGCGGCGGAACGGCAGCCGCCGCGATGTCGCGACCGTCATCACGCAGATCCACGTCGCGCCTGACGATCCCGCGCTCGAGAACCCCGAGAAGTTCATCGGTCACGAGATTCCCGCCGAGCGCGTGGCGCAGCTCGAGGCCGAGGGAAACATCATCAAGCCTGACGGGCGGAAGCGGCTGCGCCGCGTTGTCGGCAGCCCGGTGCCCCTCCAGGTACACGAGCTCGAAGTGATTCGTCACCTCGTCGATCGCGGCACGATCGTCGTGGCGTGTGGTGGCGGCGGCGCCCCGATCTACTACGACAACAAGAAGCAGGGGTGGGAAGGCGTCGACGCGGTCATCGACAAGGACCTCGCTTCCGCCGTGCTGGCGCGCGATCTGAATGCGGAGCTGCTGGTCATCCTCACCGACGTCGACGCGATCTACGTCGACTGGGGGACGCCGAACCAGCGCGCGCTGCGCACGCTGACGGTGAGGGAAGCGGAAGAGATGGACGCCGAGAAGGCATTCGGCGAGGGCAGCATGGCGCCGAAGGTTCGCGCCGCGATAGACTTCGTGCGGCGCACGGGTGGCCGCGCGGTGATCACCGAGCTCAGTCGCGGTCGCGAAGCGGTACGCGGCGAAGCCGGTACGACAATTACAGCGGAGAAAGCGTGAACATTCACGAATATCAGGCGAAGGAGATCTTCCGCGCCGAGGGCATTCCGATTCCCCCGGGCGAGATTGCCACGACGCCGGCGGAAGCGGAAGCGATCGCGAAGAAGCTCGGTGGCACGGTCGTCGTCAAGGCGCAGGTGCATGCCGGTGGCCGCGGGAAGGCGGGCGGCGTCAAGCTCGCGAAGACCCCAGCTGAAGCGCGCGAGGTCGCGGAGAAGATCCTCAAGCTGCACATCAAGGACCTCCCGGTGCAGAAGGTGCTCGTCACTCCGGCCGCCGACATCGCCAGCGAAGCATATGTCGGGATCATCGTCGATCGTGCGCGGAAGAAGGCCGTGTTCATGGTCAGCGCCGCCGGCGGCATCGACATCGAGGAAGTCGCCGCGAAGACGCCGGAGAAGATCATGTATCTTCCCGTCGACGGCCGTTATGGCCTGATGGACTTCCAGGCGCAGCAGATGGGCTTCTTCCTCTACAAGGACGCGAAGCAGGCCCGCGCCGCGGCGAAGATCATGGGGCAGCTCTACAAGGCCTTCATGAAGAGCGGCGCCTCGCTCGCCGAGATCAACCCGCTGGTCGTCACGCCTAACGGCGACGTCCTCGCGCTCGACGCGAAGATGGTCGTCGACGACAACGAGCTCGATCGCCATCCCGAGATCGCCAGGCTCCGCGACGAGAGCGCCGAGGAGAAGAGCGAGGTGCTCGCCCGCAACGCGAACCTCACCTTCATCAAGCTCGATGGCAACGTCGGCTGCGTCGTCAACGGCGCCGGCCTCGCGATGGCGACGATGGACCTCGTCAAGTACTACGGCGGCGAGCCGGCGAACTTCCTCGACATCGGCGGGTCGTCGAACCCGGAGAAGGTCGTCAACGCCCTGAAGATCATAACGGCGGATCCGAGCGTGAAGGCGATCCTCTTCAACATCTTCGGCGGCATCACGCGCACCGACGACGTCGCCAACGGCATCGTGACCGCGACGAAGCAGAACCCGCTCAAGGTGCCGATCGTGATTCGCCTGACTGGCACCAACGAAGAGATCGCGATGAAGATCCTCCAGGACAACGGCTTCACGGCGTCATCCGACATGGACGAGGCGGTGAAGAAGGCCGTCGAGCTCGCGACGAAGGGAGGGAAGGCCGCGTGAGCATCTTCATCGACAGGAACACCACCGTCATCGTGCAGGGGATCACGGGCCGCGACGGCTCGTTCCACACGAAGCAGATGATGGAGTACGGCACGAAGATCGTCGCCGGCGTCACGCCGGGGAAAGGCGGCCAGAAGTTCGAGGGGACCGTGCCGATCTTCAACACCGTCGCCGAGGCGATGGCCGCGACCAACGCGAACACGAGCGTCATTTACGTCCCGCCGATGTACGCGGCCGACGCGATGCTCGAGGCCGCCGACGCCGGCGTGAAGTTCATCGTCGCGATCACCGAGGGCGTTCCCGTCCTCGACATGACGCGCGTCTATCCGTTCGTGAAGGAGAAGGGCGCGCGCCTCCTCGGCCCGAACTGCCCGGGGCTCATCACGCCGGGGCAGAGCAAGGTCGGCATCATCCCCGGCCGCATCTGCACACCCGGACCGGTCGGCGTCGTCAGCCGCTCGGGCACCCTCACCTACGAGATCGTCTACCAGCTCACCCGCGCCGGGATCGGGCAGACGACCTGCGTCGGGATCGGCGGCGACCCGATCAACGGGACGAACTTCATCGACTGCCTCGAGGCGTTCGAGAAGGATCCGGACACGAAGGCGATCTGCATGATGGGGGAGATCGGCGGCACCGACGAGCAGGAAGCGGCGGCCTTCGTGAAGAAGCACATGAAGAAGCCCGTCGTCGGCTTCATCGCCGGAAGGACTGCGCCGCCGGGGCGTCGCATGGGCCACGCCGGCGCCATCATCTCGGGCGGTAAGGGGACGGCGTCGGAGAAGGTGAAGGCGCTCGAAGCCGCCGG
>DASSZC010000438.1:0-8775 GCA_035702925.1 Gemmatimonadaceae bacterium
CGGCGCCTCGGTGCCTCGGTGGCGCCGTTCCGCCGTTCTCCCCGGTCTCTCGCCTAACGCCGCCCTACTCCCACTCGATCGTCGCCGGTGGTTTCGAGCTGACGTCGTACACCACGCGGTTCACCCCGTCCACTTCGTTGATGATGCGGTTCGAGATCACCGCCATCACGTCGTGGGGGAATGGGAACCAGTCCGCGGTCATCCCGTCGACCGATGTTACGGCGCGCAGCGCGACGACGTTGTCGTAGGTCCGCTCGTCTCCCATCACCCCGACGCTGCGCACGGGGAGCAGCACCGCGAACGCCTGCCAGATGTCGTCGTACAGCCCGGCGGCGCGGATCTCCTCGAGGTAGATCGCGTCCGCCTTCCGCAGCACGGCGAGCTTGTCCTCGGACACGTCGCTGAGGACGCGGATCGCGAGGCCGGGACCGGGGAACGGGTGTCGGCCGACCATTTCTTCCGGGAGGGCGAGCTCGCGGCCGACGTTGCGCACTTCGTCCTTGAAGAGCTCGCGCAGCGGCTCGATCAGCTTGAACTTCATGTCGGGCTTGAGGCCGCCGACGTTGTGGTGCGTCTTGATCGTCACCGACGGACCGCCGGTCGGCGAGGCCGACTCGATCACGTCGGGGTAGAGCGTCCCCTGCACGAGGAAGGCGGCGCCCTCGGCGTGCTGCGCGGTGGCGTCCTCGAAGACGTCGATGAAGGTGTGCCCGATCGCACGGCGCTTCTTCTCCGGATCCTCGATCCCGGCGAGCGCGTCGAGAAAGCGCTTCGAGGCGTCGATCGTGACGAGCTTCACGCCGAGATGCGCGCGGAAGGTGCGCTCGACCTGCTCGCGCTCTCCCATCCGCAGCAGCCCGGTGTCGACGAAGACGCAGGTGAGCTGGTCGCCGATCGCGCGATGCACCAGGGCCGCGGCGACGCTCGAGTCGACTCCCCCCGACAGCCCGCAGATGACCCGCTTATCGCCGACGAGGGCGCGGATCTTCCGGATCTCGTCCTCGATGAACGCGCCGGGCGTCCACGACGGCTCGGCCTTGCAGATCTCGAAAAGGAAGTTGGCGATGACCTCCCCACCGCGCGGGGTGTGTGCGACTTCCGGGTGGAACTGCACCGCGTGGATCGGCTTCGTCTCGTGCCGCATCCCGGCGACCGGGGTGTTCGTGCTCCGCGCCGTGACGACGTACCCCTTCGGCGGACGCTCGACGTGATCACCGTGGCTCATCCAGGCACCGACCGGCTGCTCGGGGCGGAAGCCAGCGAAGACTCCGGAGGGCTCGAGCACCTCGACGTCGGCGCGGCCGTACTCGCGACGCCCCGCCCGTTCGACGGCGCCCCCCTCGAGGTGGGCGATCAACTGCATCCCGTAGCACACGCCGAGGATCGGCGCGACGTCGAGCAGGTCGCGGTGCGCGGTCGGGACGTTCTCCCCGTAGACCGAGCAGGGCCCGCCGCTGAGGATGATTCCCGTCGGCTTCCACTGCCGGACCCACTCGACGGTGCGCGTCGGCGGGTGGATCTCCGAGTAGACGCGCGCCTCGCGGACGCGGCGGGCGATCAGCTGGGTGTACTGCGACCCGTAGTCGATGATGAGGATGCGGGAGGACATCGGGTCGAAGCGGGCGTTAGGCGTGAACGGGACGGGCGGCGCGAAGGGTGCGGGCTACCATTTCCACTCCGGGCCATCGAGGGTGAGCCACTCGACCGACATCGTCTCGAGGTCGAGCACCGCGGCCGAGGGCTTGCGCGTCAGCCAGCCGCAGGCCTCACCCGGGTTGATGATCAGCGCCGAGCCGCGGCGCTGCTCGCTGCGCTCGTGCGTGCAGCCGTGGACGATCACGGCGTGCCCCTCGATCGAGCGCTCGTTGACCTCGCCGATGTCGTGGACGATGAGCATCCGGGTGCCATTGAGGTCGAAGCTGTGCGGGGACTCGAACAGCTCGATTCCCATCGCCTGCGCGGCCTTGGCCCGCAGCCCCTCCTGGTCTCCGTCGTTGCGGCCGAAGACGCCGCCGACGGCGATCTGGGCGTCGAAGAAGGGCTGCAGCGCGAAGGGCGCGCAGAAGTCCCCGGCGTGCAGGATGAACCCTGCCCCGCGCGCCTGCATCTGCTTCACCAGCTCGGCCATCGCCGGAAGGCGGTCGTGGCTGTCGGCCATCAGTCCTACGCGCATCAGATCGTTCTCCATTCCGGTGTCGCGCTCTCGTGCCGCACGAGGTCCTCGAGCGTCTCACGCTCGCGGGCGACGGCGACTCGCGCGCCGTCGACGAGCAGCTCGGGAACGCGCGGTCGCGCGTTGTAGTGCGACGACATCACCGCCCCGTAGGCGCCGGCCGAGCCGACGACGAGCAGGTCGCCGGGCGAGACGTCGCCTAACGACCGGTCACGGGCGAAGAAGTCGCCGCTCTCGCATACCGGGCCGACGACGTCGACGACCCCCGCTTCGCCGGCGGGGCCGACGGGCTCGATGCGATGAAATGCATTGTAGTGCGACGGGCGCAGCAGCTCCGTCATCCCGGCGTCGGTGATGACGTAGTCCTTGCCCCCACTGCGCTTCCGGTACAGCACGCGGGTGAGCAGCATCCCCGCGTTCCCGACGAGGAACCGGCCCGGCTCCATCACCAGCTCGAGCCCGCTGTCCAGCGCTGCCGGGACGATCATCCGCGCGAAGGCGTCGAGATCGGCTTCGCGCTCCTCGTCGTAGGTGACCCCGAGCCCGCCGCCGATGTCGAGCCAGCGCAGGTCGCGCCCCCCGCCGTCGGCGGTGATCTGCGCCCGCAACTCGAGGAGGCGCCGGACGCCGTCGGCGTACGGGTCGATCCGCGTCAGCTGCGAGCCGATGTGCATGTCGAGCCCGGCCAGCGACACGTTAGGCAGCTCGTCGGCGAGGCGGGCGACGGCGCGCGCCTCGTCGTACGGGATCCCGAACTTGTCGCCGCGCGCGCCGGTCCGCGTGTAGTGGTGCGCGGTCTCGACCTCGACCTCGGGGTTCACGCGCAGCGCGACCGGGACGACGCGCCTGGCGCGCGCACCGACTTCGTCGAGGAGCCGAAGCTCCCCCTCCGACTCGACGTTGACGAGCTTCACCTGCGCGGCGACCGCCTGTTCCAGCTCGTCGACGGTCTTCCCCACCCCGCTGAAGACGACGTCGGCGCCGGTGAACCCCGCGCGCAGCGCACGGAACAGCTCACCGCCGGAGACGATGTCGACGCCGGCGCCGAGCCCGCGAAGGAGCGCGAGGAGGGCGAGATTTCCGTTCGCCTTCACGCTGTAGTGCAGCCGGTGCGGCACCGCGCCTAACGCGGCGTCGAGGCGCGCGTACTGCGAGCGGATCACCGACGCGCTGTAGACGTACGACGGCGTCCCGTACCGCGCCGCAAGGTCGGCGAACGCCACGTCGTCGGCGTACATCCAGCCGTCACGGCGCGTGAACCCACCCCCGCCGACCGACACCGCGCTCCCCGCCTCGCGCGCCGTCAGTAGGCCCTCGCCCACAGCGCTTCCTCCTTCGATGGCTTGCCGCACTTGAGGCATGTCGTCGGCGCCTCGGCCGAGCGGAATTCCTCGTCAGGGAGGCAGCGGATCGTCGCCTTCGTCTCTTCCTTCACCGCGGCCTCGCACTCGGCACCGCCGCACCAGCCGGCGTAGACGAACGCCCCTGCGCCGTCCATCAGCGCCTTGAAGTCGTCGTACGAGATCTTGTGGCGCACGCTGTTCTGCTCGCGGCGCTCGCGGGCGGCGATCAGCATGTCGTCCTGGATCGCGATCAGCCGGTCGTGCACCTCCTCGCCGATCGCGAGCAGGGTGACGCTCGCCTTCTCGCCCGTGTCGCGGCGGACGAGCACGCACTGTCCCTTCTCGATGTCGCGCGGTCCGAGCTCGATGCGGAGCGGGACGCCGCGCAGCTCCCAGTGATAGTACTTCGCGCCGGGCTTGATCCCCTCGCGCGCGTCGATCTCGATGCGCAGCCGGCCTGGGGCGCGACGCTCCCATTCGGCGAGCGACGCCTTCAGCTTCTCGGCGACGTCGAGGACGCGCGCACGTTCCTCATCGGTCTTGTAGATCGGGACGATCACCAGCTCGACCGGCGCGAGGCGGGGTGGGCAGCGCAGCCCCTTGTCGTCGCTGTGGGTCATGATCAAACCGCCGATCATCCGCGTCGACACTCCCCAGCTCGTGTTCCACGCGAACTCGGTCGAGCCGGATTCGCTCTGGAACTTGAGGTCGAACGCCTTCGCGAAGTTCTGCCCGAGGTTGTGCGAGGTGCCCGCCTGCAGCGCCTTGTTGTCCTGCATCATCGCCTCGCACGAATACGTGCGCAGGGCGCCGGCGAACTTCTCGCTCTCGCTCTTCCGGCCGGTGATCACGGGCATCGCCATCCACCCCTCCATGAAGTCGCGGTAGACGCCGAGCATCTTCCGCGTCTCCTCCTCGGCCTCGTCGTGGGTGGCGTGCGCGGTATGTCCCTCCTGCCAGAGGAACTCGAGGGTGCGCAGGAAGAGGCGCGTCCGCATCTCCCAGCGGACGACGTTCGCCCACTGGTTCATGAGAATCGGCAGGTCGCGATAGCTCTGCACCCACTTCGCGAACATCGAGTAGATGATCGTCTCGCTCGTCGGCCGGATGACGAGGGGCTCCTCGAGCTCCTTGCCGCCGCCATGGGTGACGACCGCCGTCTCCGGGGCGAACCCCTCGACGTGCTCCGCTTCCTTGCTGAGGAAGCTCTGGGGGATGAGCAGCGGGAAGTAGGCGTTCTTGTGGCCGGTGTCCTTGAACATCTGGTCGAGCTGCTGCTGCATGCGCTCCCAGATGCCGTAACCGTTAGGCCTGATGATCATGCAGCCGCGGACCGGCGCGTAGTCGGCCAGCTCGGCGCGGATGACCAGCTCGTTGTACCAGGCGCTGAAATCGGCGGCGCGGGTGGTCAGCTTCTTCTCGTCGGCCATGTTCCTGTGCGTTCCTGCGTCAGCGCGGACGCGCGGCGGGCGCCAATGCGCGCACCACCTCGTCCGCGTTCGGATACTTCACCTGCTCCCCCGATGCGAGGTCGCGGATCGTGAACTCCGCGGCCGCCGCACCCTCGTTCGCCAGCGGCACGATCACCGCCTGCTTCGCCCCCGCCGTCGAGGCGGACTTGAACTGCTTCCCCAGCTGCTGCGGTCGCAGCGCGTACTCGACGGCGATTCCTTCCCCGCGCAGCCGCGCCGCCAGCTCCATCACCGCGCGCATGTCGGCGGTCCGCTCGCCACCGGCGATCCAGACGTCGACCGCGGCCGGCGCCGCCTTCATCAGCCCGCGCGCCCGCAGCAGCTCGCCGAGGACGACGTCGCCCATCCCGAAGCCCAACGCCGGCAGGCTCGGGCCGCCGAGCGACTCGAGCAGCGTATCATAGCGCCCGCCGCCGGCGATCGCCCGGAATTCCCCCTTCGCGTCGAACAGCTCGAAGACGATCCCCGTGTAGTACGCCAGTCCGCGAACGATCGTCAGGTCCAGCTGCACGTACTCGCCGACGCCCAACCGCGCCGCGAAGTCGAGATACAGCTCCATCTCGGCCAGCCGCTCCTCGGCGCCGCGCGCGCGCGGATTGGCGGGGTCGATCGCCAGCGCCGTGCGCAGCTCCCCCGGGGTCCGGATCTTCAGCAGCTCGAACAGCCGCGAGACCGCCTGCGCACCGACGCCGGCCGCCACGAGCTTCTCCTCGGCCACCGCGCGCGGGGTGCGCTCGATCTTGTCGATGATCGCGAACACCGCGTCGTGAATGTCCTCGCCGATCCCGATCGCGTCGAGCACCGCGTGCAGCAGCCGCCGGTCGGAGACGCGAGCGCGCACGTCGTCCGGCCCGAGCCCGAACGCGCGCATCATGTCCAGCGATGCCGCGAGCAGCTCGGCGTCCGCCGCGACCGAGGGCTCGCCGAAGATGTCGACGTTGAGCTGGTAGTGTTCGCGCAACCGCCCCTTCTGCTGCCGCTCGTAGCGGAACAGCTGCGGGATCGAGAACCAGCGCACCGGCTTGCGCAGCGCGTTCGCCCGCGCGCCGACCATCCGCGCAACCGTCGGGGTCATCTCGGGACGCAGTGCCACCGCGCGACCGCCCTTGTCCTCGAAGTTGTAGAGCTGCCCGACGATCTCGTCGCCGCTCTTCTTCGTGTACAGCTCGAGCGGTTCGAGCGGGGGGCCGTCATACTCGACGAATGCGTACCGCGCCGCGACGGCGCGCCACACGCTCATGATGAACGCCCGCTCGGCGAGCTCCTGCGGGTAGAAATCTCGGAATCCGGGGAGCGCGCCTTGGGCCATTCCGTACAATCTACCCGGCGAGCGGATCGACCTGCAAGCACGCCATCGCGTCGCCCACGGTGTGGAACGACCCGGTGATGACACCGGTGCCTCCTGCATGACGCACGCGTTCGACGGCGCGGGCGAAGTCGGGTTCGAGCTCCGCGGGGTACCCGGCCTGCGCTGCATGCGCGATCGCCGCCGCGAGGTCCCAGATCCTGTTGGCCGGCGCGGTCGGCGCCGTCGTCAACACGAATCGGTCGGTGACCGGCGCGAGCTCGCGCATCATCCCCCTCCAGTCCTTGTCGGAGAGGACAGCGAGCAGCGTCGTCACCGGATGCCCGACCGACGACTGCTCGAGAGTCCGAGCGAGCACCGCCGCGCCGGCAGGGTTGTGCGCCACGTCGAAGATCAGGTGCCCCCGACGCTGGAAGCGCCCCGGCAGGCGCACCGCGCGGAGCCCGGCAATCGTGTCGGCTGCGCTCGGCGTCCACTCGGGACCGGCCGCGAGCAGGGTGACGATCGCCAGCGCCGCGTTGTACGCCTGGTGTTCGCCGAGGAGGGGAGTCTGGAATCGTCGCGAATCGTCGCCGGCGCCGAGCGTGAAGGCGGTCGTCACGTCGCGCACCTCGACCTCCGAGACCAGCCAGTCGCGCCCGACCGCGAGGATCGGCGCGCTCCCACGTTCGGTCGCCAGGGCGATCAGCTGTCTGGCGACTTCGGGATCGCGCTCGCCGATCAGCGCCGCCGAGCCGGGCTTGAAGATCCCGGCCTTCTCGAAGGCGATCTGCTCGATGGTCGTCCCGAGCAGGTCAGTGTGATCGAGCCCGATCGAGGTCACGACCGTCGCGACCGGGTGCGGCAGGACGTTGGTCGAGTCGAGTCGCCCACCGAGCCCGGTTTCGACGACCACGACGTCGACGTTCTGCCGGGCGAAGTGGTCGAAGGCCAGCGCGGTGGTCGCCTCGAAGAACGTCGCCCCGAGGCCGGCGATCAGCGCCTCGTGCTCGTGAAGCCAGGCGGTGACTTCCTCCTCTCCGATCGCGAGACCATCGATGAGGACACGCTCGCGAAAGTCCACGAGGTGCGGCGAGGTGTATCGGCCGACGCGATAGCCGTGGGCGCGCAGCAGGTAGTCGAGCGTCGCGCAGACGCTCCCCTTCCCGTTCGTCCCGGCGACGTGAAATGCGCGGAGCCGGCGATGCGGCGACCCGACCGCATCGAGCAGCGCCTCTGTTCGTTCGAGGCCTGGCTTCACCCCGCCCGCGGTGCGCGCGAAGAGCGCGTCGACCGCGGCGCGGTAGTCGCTCAGGGGGAAACCCACCCCGCGGCAGCCGGCTTTCCGGTCATGTGCCGGAGCAGCTGCCCGACGGTCCCCTTGAGATCCTTCCGGTGCACCACCGAGTCGAGGATCCCGTGGTCGAGAAGGAACTCCGCGGTCTGGAATCCTTCGGGGAGGTCCTGGCCGAGCGTCTGCTTGATGACGCGGGGCCCGGCGAAGCCGATGACGGCGCCCGGCTCGGCGATGATCGCGTCGCCGAGCATCGCGTAGCTGGCACTGACGCCGCCCGTGGTCGGGTTGGTGAGGATCGAGATGTACGGGATCCCGCGCTCGCCGAGCATCGAGAGCATGGCGGAGGATTTCGCCATCTGCATCAGCGAGAGCACGCCCTCCTGCATGCGGGCACCGCCCGAAGCGCTGATGAGGACGAGGGGGAATTTCCGCTCGAGCGACCGCTGCCCGAGGCGCGCGATCTTCTCGCCGACGACGGAGCCCATCGAGCCGCCCATGAAGGCGAAGTCCATCACGCCGACGTTGATCGGGGCGCCATGCAGCATCCCCGTCGCCGTTATGATCGCGTCGCCATCACCGGCGTTGGTGGTCGCCTTCTTCAACCGTGCCGGGTACTCGGGAAAGCCGAGCGGATCGGTCGAGTGGAGATCGACCTCGGTCTCCTCGATGGTGCCTTCATCGAAGAGGAGGTTGAGGTACTCGACGGCCCGGATGCGCCGATGGAAGTCGCACGACGGGCACACATTGAGGTTCCGGATGAACTTCTCCCGGAGATCGGTGTGCCCGCATGCCTCGCACTTCTCCCACGTATCCGCGGGGATCTCGAGGCGCTCCCGCCGCGGCTGCCGCGGCTTCCGCTCTTTCTTGAACCAGGCCATGCTGACAAATGTGATCTGAGCGACTCATGTGGGCAAGCCGTGCGCGGTCATGCGGCCATCAAGGCAACTCGGCAGGAAGCGCCTGCCACTCGGCAGGAAGGCAACGCGGCAGGAAGCGCCTGCCACCTGGCATGCTGCAGGGACATGAGTCATGTGACATGAGGCAGGACCCACAGCCACGGGGCCAGCACGAGCGGCCGTGCCGTCGTGCTGGCCCCTCATGGTCGATCCCCTGTCCTCGTGCGCCTGCCGCATGTCCCTGCAGCATGTCCAAGTGGTTGGAGCAGCCTGCCGTGTTGCCTCCCTGGCCGGTCAGTTCTGCCTAAC
>DASSZC010000331.1:0-9676 GCA_035702925.1 Gemmatimonadaceae bacterium
GGCGCGTGCGCGATTCGTCTGGTACGGGTTGTACAAGGCGGGAATCGTCGACGATGAGCGCGAGCTGCTCGGCATTCCGACGATTCCGCGGGACAGCGGCGCCTACCGGATTCGGATCATGGCCGACGGCGACCATGTGAAGGCGTACGTCAACGAGACCCGTGTCGCGAACGCGCCGGAGGCGCAGCTCGGCCGGTCGAAGTCGATCGTCATAACGCTCCCGTCCAGCGGTGACCAGCCGACGCTGTTCGGCAACATCCGCGTCGCCGCCGGGGGCCGCGCGCTCTACGATGCGCTCTCGGCGAACGGCCGCGTCGCGACGCAGGGGATCCTCTTCGATGTCGGGAGCGACCGGATTCGCCCGGAGTCGACCCCGACGCTGTCCGAGATCGCGAAGATGCTGGAGGAGCATCGCGACCTGAAGCTGGCCATCGAGGGCCACACTGACGACGCCGGCGACGCTGCCGCGAACAAGACGCTCTCCGAGGAGCGCGCCGCCGCGGTGAAGGCATACCTGGTCGCCAGGCACCATGTCGACCCCTCGCGCCTGACCGCGCAGGGGTTCGGCGAGAGCAAGCCGGCCGCGCCGAACGGCACCGCCGAGGGGCGGCAGCAGAACCGGCGCGTCGAGCTGGTGAAACGTTAGGCGTTCACAGATTCGCAAACCCCCCATTCGATTCCAATGAGATTTCCGACCATTCTCCGCGCCACGCTCGGCGCGGTCATCGGCGGCGCGTGCCTCACCGCAGCCGCCTGCGGCAACGACTCGAACGCCCCGAAGCGCACGGCCATCTTCGTACCGTCGAACGCCGCGATCGCGTTCGACCCGACCGTCGTCGGCGAGACGATGGGCTACTATCTGGAAGTGAACAACACCGGCTCCGGGGCGGCACAGGTGGCTGCGTCGATCAGCGGCCCGGGCGCGCAGCAGTTCAGCGTGGATCAAGGCTCCAGCAATTGTCTCAATGGCCCGCTGCAGCCGCACGCGACGTGCACGCTCGTCGTGCGCTTCGCGCCGGCAGCGGCCGGCCCGCAGTCGGCATCGCTGCAGATCAGCGGTGCCGGGGGCGCACTGCCGCCGATCGCCCTCTCCGGCGTCGGGCAGGCGCATGTCACGGTGCTCACCCCCGACCCCGTCGCCGGATCCGTCATCGTACGCGACAACGGCGGGCAGGTGCTGCAGACCTGCCGTGCGTCCTCGTGCGGCTTCTACACTGCGAGTCCGGTGGTGACCCTGACGGCGTCGCCAGATGCGAATGGCTATTTCAGCGGCTTCTCCGGCGGCGGATGCAGCGGCACTGCTCCCTGCGCGCTCGCCGTTGGCGCGGGCGCGACGGTCACGGCGGCGTTCGCGCTGCGACCAGAGACCATCATCGATGCGCACCTCGTCCCCCGCTTCACGAACCGGAGCGGCGTCGCCTGGGCATTTCACAGCGACCGCGCGAATGCGACGTTCGAATGCACCTTCAACGGCCTGACGCAGCCCTGCACCTCGCCCTTCACGCGCACCGGGCTGCCCCTGGCGCGGTATGAGTTCAGCGTGCGTGCGATCAGCGATGGCGTTCCCGACGCGACCCCCGCCGTCGACACGGTGACGCTCGCTGGTTGGGACCTGCTCCGCTATCCATTCGACTCGGGCGGCGTGAATGCGGGCGGGCTCGCCCCCGACTACCGCGCGATCGTCGGCACGGCCAGCTACGTCGCAGGGCGCTACGACTCTGCGGTGAAGTTCGACGGCTCGACGACCGGCGGGATCCGCATCCCCGGTGTCGACACCCTGTTCACCCAGAGCAACGAGTGGACGATCGCCCTCTGGTTCCGCGAGGACTCCGTCGTGAAGAACACCATGTTGTTCGAGCTGCGAGGGACCGATGCGGACGGCAACGATCGCGGATGGGAGACCTATCATGGCGCTTATCCGGACGCGACGCTCAACACGTGCAGCGCTGCCGGGTGCGCGTCGTTCGCGGCGCCGGTCGGGGTCTGGCACAACATCGTCTACCGTTATGCCGCCCCGTCCATCTCGGTTGGCGGTCCACTGGAGATCTGGGTCGACGGCGCGCTCGTCGCGACGCTGCCTAACGCCACCAATGTCCCGCTGATGACCCATGTCAGCCCCGAGCTGCGACTCGGCTATTACGGACCCTATGGCTCGAGTGGCCAGTACGGGAAGTTCACTGTCGACGAGCTGCGCGTCTTCGACCGCGTCTTCACCCCGGCGGAACAGTGCACCGTCGTCAGCTACGGCACCTGGAATGGAAGCTCCTGCACGGTGACGGGCATGTAGCGAAGGCTGGCGGAGCGCAGCTCACCGCGCCGGTGACGCCACCCCGAGTTTCGACGGGGTGAGCGTCCCCGGCCGGCTGGGGCGCTCGTCAGGACGAACGATTCGTCGTGCTCCCAAATGGTCGCGCTCGGTCCCACGAGTACCGAGTATTGACCGTGGCGTGACATCGGTCGTCCAGACCGGAGGCCCACGCCGGCGAAAGCGGCGAAGCCATCGCCGCGCACAGGATTCGCCCGCATCGTGAACGCCGCACCCCCCACGGCACATCAGGAGACCACCGCGCCCGCTTGTGACACCGAGCCGGCGTTGCCATGGGACGCACGTGCGATCCTCGGCTTGTTCATCGGCTGGATCGTGCTCACACAGGTGCGGAGCCTCTTCCAGCTCTGGCCCGGCGTCAGCGTCTGGTATCCGCCGGCCGCGCTCCTCGCCGCGGCATGCATCATCTGGGGGTCGCGGGCCGTCATCCCCGTCTTCGCCGCGGCGCTCGTCTTCGCGGCGCGCTACGCGGGGCCCGCCGATCCGCTCTGGCGCGTCGTCACGATCTCGCTCACGCTCAAGCTGGTGTACGCGGTCGCCGCGATCGTCCTCCGCCGTCTTGGTTTCGACCCGGCCTTTTCGCGCGTACGCGACGTCTCGAATTTCGCCGGGGTGATGGCGATCGCCGCGCTCGTCGCGGCTAGCTTCGGGACGCTCGACGCGATGGCCGACGGCTCAGTGACAGCTGAACTCGCGCCTCGCGCCCTGCTCATCTTCTGGCTCGGCGACGTGGTCGCCGTGCTCGCGCTCACCCCGGCCATGCTCGCCGCCGCGCTCTGGTGGGCGCGCCGCCCGCTGCGTGCGCACGATGGGTTGATGCGCGCTGCCTGGCCGCAATCGCAGGCCGCCCGGCGCACAAGCGTCCGCCACGACATCGTGCTCGCGGCATCGGTGCCGGTGGTGCTCTGGCTCGCCTTCGGCTTCGCGCCGCAGCTGGGCTTCGTCGCCTACGTCGTCTGCTTCATCCCGCTCGGCTGGACCGCCCTCACCCACGGCGTGCGCGGGGCGGCGACGCTGACCGCGGTGCTCGACGTCGGCGCGATCGTCCTCCTCCACACCTCGGGGGTGCTGCCCCGCGACAACCTCGAGATGCAGACCTTCATCGCGTCGCTCGCGGTCACCGGGCTCTTTCTCGGCAGCGTCGCCGACGAGCGCGAGCGCGGACGTGTGCTCCTCGCGCAGAGCGAGAAGCGCTATCGCGCCCTGATCGACCTGCTTCCCGATCCGCTCGTCGTTCATCGCGGAGGGAAGGTGCTGTTCGCGAACGCGACGGCGGCGCGGACCTTCGGCGTCGCGTCGCCGTCAGCGATGATCGGGCTCAGGCTCGCCGACCTCGCCGATACCTCGTCGCAGGCGCTGGTCTCGCGGCGCGTGGAGCGACTCGACAGCGGTGAGGCACTCGAGGTCGCCGAGCATCGCTTCCGCCGCCTCGACGGCAGCGGCCGGCACATCGACCTCGAGGCATCGTCGACGCCGATTCCATATGGCGACGGCGAGGCGGCGCTCACCGTCGCTCGCGACATCACCGAGCGAAAGCGCCTCGAGGACGAGCTCCGTCACGCCCAGCGGATGGAGTCGGTCGGCCGCCTTGCCGGTGGGGTCGCCCACGACTTCAACAACCTGCTGACTATCATCATCAGCTACGGCCAGCTCCTTCTCGCCGAGCTGCAGCCGGGGGCGATCGCGCGCGAGTACGCGCAGGAGACGCTCGAGGCGGCGGCGCGCGCGGCGGCGCTCACCCGGCAGCTGCTGACCTTCAGCCGCAAGCAGGTGCTGCAGCCGAAGCCCGTCCAGCTGAACGCGGTCGTCGAGGCAACTGAGAAACTGCTCCGCCGGCTGCTCGGACCCGACGTCGCCATCACCGTCACACTCGGCGCCGACACCGGTGTGGTCGTCGCCGACCCGACGCAGCTCGACCAGGTGCTCGTCAACCTCGCCGTCAACGCCCGCGACGCGATGCCTAACGGCGGGTCGCTGGAGATCGAGACCGCGCGCGTCGACGCCGCCCCGGGCGACGCGCGCTGGCCGACGCTGGCCCCCGGGCGCTATGCGATGCTCGCCGTCCGCGATACCGGCAGCGGGATGGACGAAGCGGTGCGGGCGCGGATCTTCGATCCCTTCTTCACCACGAAGGAAGCGTCGCGCGGAACGGGGCTCGGGCTGGCGACGGTCTATGGCATCGTTACCCAGGCCGGCGGCTCGATCTTCGTCGAGACCGCGGTCGGAGCGGGCACGCGGTTCGTCGTCCTCTTCCCGGCGAAGTCGACCGCGGAAGAACAGCGCGCCCCGGCAGTCGCGGTCACCGCGCCGCGACACCCCCCCTCCTCCGGGGCGCGAGTGCTCCTCGCCGAGGACGACGAGCACGTACGGACGGCGACGCATCGCATGCTCGCCGCGGCCGGCTACATCGTGACCGACAGCGCCGACGGCCGCGCCGCGCTCGAGGCATACGACCGCGCCGACGCGCGAATCGACGTCATCGTCACCGACATGTCGATGCCGGGGATGAATGGGCGCGAGCTCGCGAGGGCGCTTCGCGCGCGCGGCGACGCGGTGCCGATCGTCATGGTTTCGGGATTCGTCGACCCGCTCGACGACCTCGAGATCGCGGGACTGTCGCTGCTGCAGAAGCCCCTCGACGGTGACACGCTCATCGCCGCGGTCGAAGCGGCGCTCGACAGCCGCTGACCCCAGCCGTCAGGCACGACGACTCAGCTGGCCGGGGTCGCCCGCAGGAACTGCCGCTCGAGATCGCTGACCGACACCTCGCCCAACTCGCTCGCGCCAATCGGGGTGACGAGTGAGACGCCGTCGCTGACGAAGACCCGCGTCACCGGGCCATCCGCTGCTGCCTGACGGCGGTCG
Organism: Gemmatimonadaceae bacterium; assembly: GCA_035702925.1. GTDB lineage: Bacteria > Gemmatimonadota > Gemmatimonadetes > Gemmatimonadales > Gemmatimonadaceae > JABFXC01. The sequence continues at coordinate 5,192 of DASSZC010000331.1, forward strand.
CTGCCACGGCGGTCGTAGACCTGCCAGCACCGGCCGGCACGATCGACGAACAACAGGACGCCCTCGTCCGCGCGCTCGGCGGCGGGGAGGGCGCGGCGATCGCCGTTGCGCCTCCACCAGGCCGTCGAGGCCGCGGTCCGGATCACGCGCGCGAGATCGGCGGCTCCGGTGGGGATCTCGAAGTACGGGATCCCGCGCTCGCCGATCCGGGCCATGATCTCGCGCCGGGAGGTGCGGCCGGGAAAGATCGCGATCGGCGAGCGCTGCTGCGCGGCGCGCGCGAAGAAGACGTCGGAGCGCGCTGCCTCGAGGGTGTCGTCGATGAGGACGACGAGCACGGGGCGCGCGCGGGCGAGGGCGACCTCGGGACGCTCACCCTCGTCGGCGAAGATCGGGGTGTAGTTCGCCAGCTCGACGAGGAGCCCGAGCAGCGCGAGCGCCATCGGGTCGTCGGAGAGGAGGAGAACTGGCGGCTGTGGGCTCACGCCGGCGTCGGCAGAGGGGAGACGGAAAGGTGGAGAGCGCAGGGACGAAAGGGTATTGCGTCAACATTCGGGCCACTGACTCCTCCCTCCCCCCGCATCCCCCTAACGCGTCCAGTCCGATGACTTGCGCGGCGGGGACTGGCACCCGGGCCACTCCTGAGGCTGGCCGTTAGGCGATGGGGGCATGATCCGCCGGTCGCGCGGCACGGTCTGTGGGTCCTCGCTCGCCAGGTAGACGAGCATCGCGACCAGCGTCGCGTTCGACTTCAGGTCGTCCCAGACGATCTTGTCGAAGGTGTCGCGGTTGGTGTGCCAGGTATACGCCCCGTAGTCGAAGCTCGTCGAGCCGAGCCCGAAGGCGGGCGCCCCGTAACAGATGAACGAGGCGTTGTCGCTCCCGCCCCCGGCGGGAGTCCCGGGAAAGGAGATGTTGAACTGATGGCTGATCTCGCTCGGGATGCGCGCCAGCCAGCCGGCGTACACGCCACTCGCCCCGACGAGTCCGGACGCCGAGATGTTGACGATGCGCCCGGTGCCGTTGTCCTGGTTGAAGAGCGCCTGCAGTCCCTTCACGATCTCCGGGTGATCGGCCGCGAAGGCGCGCGACCCGACCAGCCCCTGCTCCTCTCCGCTCCAGTGACCGACGATGATAGTTCGTTTCGGGTGGGGATAGACCTGTTTCAGGATGCGCATCGCCTCGAGCATCGTGACCGTGCCGGTGCCGTTATCCGTCGCGCCGCTCCCCGCGTCCCATGAATCGAAGTGGGTGGAGAGCATGACGTATTCGTCGGGCTTCTCGCTGCCGCGAATCTCGGCGATGGTGTTGTAGACGGGGACCTCGCCCAGCGCCCGCGACTGTGCCTCGACCCGCAGCACCGGCCCCTGCCCGTGCTCGGCGAGCCGGAAGACGAGGCCGTAGTCCTCGCAGCTGAGGTCGAGCGTCGGCGCCTTCGTCGTCCGCGCGTTGAAGATCTTGTCGACCCCCCAGCCCTGCGACCAGAGGTTGCCGACGATGCCTAACGCCCCGGCCTTCTCCAGCTTCGCCGGGAGGTTGCGCGCGGCGAGGGCATAGCTGCTGTCGGCGCGGCCGCCGGTGTGGAGGACGCGCTGCGTCCACTCGTTGCTCGCCTGCATGCGCTCGGCACGCATGCGGGTGTAGGCGTCGGCGGTCGCCCACGCCGCCCACGTCGTATCGGGGCGGCAGGTCGGCTGCGCCATCGACACCAGCACGTACTTTCCCTTCACGTCAGGGAGCCAGCGCGCGAACGCCGCCGAATCGGCGACGGGCGGGAGGACGATCGCCGGGCCGGAGACGGCTCCCTTCGTTCCCGGGCTCCAGGCGAGCATCGTTCCCTCGAGCGTGCGCACGCGCGGCGCGACGAGGTCGATGTGAGTGATCCCGCGGCGCCACCCGCGCCAGCTTCCGTACGTCTCGTTGCGCGCTTCGATCCCCATCGAGGCGTACGTCTTCACCAGCCAGTCGTTCCCCGCCTTCTGCTGCGGCGTCCCCGTCAGCCGCGGCCCGATCGAGTCGAGCAGCGGCTGGGCCAACGCATACGTGCGCGAGCTGTCCATCCCTGACGTCCAGATCCGGCGCAGCACCGAGTCGCTGGTGGCGAAGGTCTGGGCGCGCGCGGCCGGCGCGATCGATACCGCGGCGACCGCGGACAGCGCGAGAAGACGAAGTTTGTTCATGACGGAGATTGCGTGGTGACCTGTGGGGGGCCGGCGGCGACGCCGGCGCGGGGGATGCTGAGCACGAATTCCGATCCGGCACCGACGGTGCTCGTGACGTCGAGGTTCCCGTTCATCCCGCGGGCGAGGTCGCGGCTGATCGCCAGCCCGAGTCCCACGCCCTGCTGGCTGTCGCCACCGAGCTGCCGATCGACCTGCACGAAGGGATCGAAGATCGTCGGCAGCTTCTCGGCGGGGATCCCGCGCCCGGTGTCGCGCACGCGAATGCGCACAGTCGTGTCGTCGCAGTCGCAGCCGATCGACACGGCGCCCCCTGCCTCGGTGAACTTCCACGCGTTGCCGAGAAGGTTGACGAGGATCTGCCGCAGCTTCTCGGCGTCGGCGCGCACCGTCAGGCCGTCATCGCAGTCATCGCGCGTGTAGCTGATCCGCTTCGCCTCGAGCTGCGGCCGGATCAGCGACTCGACCATCTGCAGGGTGTCGTCGACGGAGACGTCGGTGATCTGCCACTCGACGCGTCCCGCTTCGAGCCGCGCGAAGTTGAGGACGTCGTTGACGAGGGCGAGCAGGTGCCGCTGGCTGCGCCGGATGCGCGAGAGGTCCTGCGCCTGCGCCGCGGTGACGGGTCCGCGCAACCCCATCTCGAGCAGCTCGGCGTAGCCGTCGATGGCGTTGAGCGGGGTGCGCAGCTCGTGGCTCATCGTCGTCAGGAACTGCGCCTTCGCCCGGTTCGCCTCCTCGGCGGCGAGCGTTCGCGCCTTCAGCTGTTCGGCGGAGGCGAGCAGCTCGTCGCGACTCTTCGCCAGCTGCATCCCCTGCAGCTCGAGCTGCCGCGCTCCACGGGACAGCAGCTGCAGCGCGAGCAGCGCGAGCGCCGCGGCGACGACCGTGCCGATGACAACGATGAGGACGACGAGTCGCCGCTGGCGCTCGACGTTCTGGAGTCGGCGGACGAGGATTCCGGCTTCCTCGGCGTCCATCGTCGCGAGGAGGGTACGGATGCGGTTGACGAGGCGGTTCTTCTGGTTCGCCTGGACCATCGCGATCGCCGAATCGACGCGTCCCCCCAGCGCGACGTTGGCGACGTCGGCCAACTCGGCAGCCTTGGTCCTGACGAGGGTGTCGAGCAGTGCGAGGCGCGCCGACTGCTGCGGGTTGTCGGCGAGCAGCGCGCTCAGGGTGTCCAGCTGCTGGGTCGCGATCGGCAGCTGCGTATGGTAGGCGAGCAGCGTCGCCGTGTCCCTGGTGAGGAGGTAACCCCGGATCCCCGCCTCGGCATCGCGGACGCCGACGAACACGGTGCCGAGCGACGCCCGCACCGACTGGGTGTGCATGACCCATCCCGTCTCGATCCGCTCGCGGCGCACGCTGAGCGCGGTGACGACGCCGAGCAGGGCGACGATCGCCGGCGGCCCGAGGGCGACGAGGCGGCGTCGCACGTTAGGCGCGACTGGCGGCGGCGACCAGGCGGACCTTCGTTCCCCACGGATCGCGGACGCCGGCGCCAGCAGCGTCCCACTCGACCGCCGCCCCCTGCGCCGCCAGGCTCGCCGCCGCTGCCGACACGTCGGTCGCCGCCGGGAGCACGACTTCCCAGTCGAGAAGCCGCGCGTCGTGGTCGGTCGCCGGCGAGGCGTGTCTCGCCCAGGTATTGGTGCCGAGGTGATGATGATAGCCGCCGGCGGAGAGGAAGAGCGCGCCGGGATAGCTCCAGACCACCTTGTCGAAGCCGAGCCCCTCGTGATAGAACCGCTCGCCGATCTCGAGATCGGCGACGAAGAGGTGGACGTGGCCGAGCCGCGTGCCGTCGGGCATCCCCTCCCATTGCCTGCCCGCGGCCGTTGCGACGACGGCGACGACGTCGAGCGGCTCGGTCGCCATCCGGAGCTGGCGGCCGTCCTGCTCCCATTCATTGCGCGGGCGATCGGCGTAGACCTCGATCCCGAGGCCGTCCGGGTCGGTGAGGTACACCGCCTCGCTGACGAGGTGATCGGACATCCCCGCGCGCATCCCGATCGCCGCGAGGTGCGCGACGAAGCTGCCTAACGCCGGGCGGTCGGGAAGCAGGATCGCGAAGTGGTAGAGACCGAGCCGGCCGTTGTGCGGCACCGGCGCCGCGTCACGAAGCTCGCGAAGCTCGACGATCACCGTTCCGTGGGCGGTCCCGAGCTCGGCACCGGTCGCGGTGCGCGCCACGATGCGCAGCCCGAGCACGCGCTCGTAGTACGCGAGTGACCGCGCCAGCTCCGCCACCTGGAGGCGGACGCGCCCGAGGCGGGTCGCGTCGGGGAGGCGATAGCCGGGG
>DASSZC010000236.1:0-6538 GCA_035702925.1 Gemmatimonadaceae bacterium
GCTCGGCGGCCGGCTCGCTCGCAAGCTCGGGGCATCATCGGTCGCCTGGTACTCGCAGAACCTCGATGAGCGCGGGGTCGAGGTGGTGATGGCCGGCCTCTCGGCGGGGAGCTGGGAATTCGCCGAGACGAAGACGGCGCCGCCCGAGGACGAGCGGCGTGCACCGTTAGGCGAGGCCGTCATCCTCGTCAGCGACGAGAAGGCGGGGGAGCGCGGGCTGCGCGCGGGGCGGGCGGTGGCCAGCGGCTACGCCCTCGCCAAGCGGCTCGGGATGATGCCGGGGAATCTCTGCACCCCCGATTACCTCGTCGAGACGGCGCGCGAGATCGGCGCCCGCCACGACATGAAGGTGACGGTTCTCGGCCGCACCGAGATGGAGCGCGAGAAGATGGGATCGTTCCTCTGCGTCGCGCAGGGAACGCCGCAGGACCCGAAGCTGATCGCCGTCGAGTATCGCGGCGGCCGTGAGGGCGCGGCTCCGGTGGTGCTGGTCGGGAAGGGCCTCTGCTTCGACAGCGGCGGCATCTCGATCAAGCCGGCGCAGGGGATGGAGTGGATGAAGTTCGACATGTGCGGCGCGGCCGGCGTCCTCGGCGCGCTCGAGGCGATCGGCGGGATGAAGCTGCCGATCAACGTCGTCGGCCTGATCGGCGCGACGACGAACATGCCGAGCGGCACCGCGGTGAAGCCGGGCGACGTCGTCCAGGCGATGAACGGGAAGTTCATCGAGATCATCAACACCGACGCCGAGGGCCGCCTCGTCCTCGCCGACGTCCTCACCTACGCTTCGCGCTTCAAGCCGGCGGCGGTGATCGATGCGGCGACGCTCACCGGTGCCTGCGTCATCGCGTTAGGCCACACGGCGACGGGTGTGTTCGGCGCCGACGAGGGGCTGGTCGACGAGGTGCTGACCGCCGGCCGCAAGGCGGGAGAGCCGGGGTGGCCGCTGCCACTCTGGGACGACTTCAAGGACCTGATCAAGTCCGACGTCGCCGACGTCAAGAACTCGGGCGGGCGGCCGGCCGGGTCGATCACCGCCGCGATGTTCCTCCGCGAGTTCATCGGCGACTACCCGTGGGTGCACCTCGACAGCGCCGGCACGGCATACTCGGAGAGCGACATGGTCGTGCTGCCGAAAGGTCCGACCGGCACACCGGTCGGGACGTTCGTCGAGTTCGTGCGCGGGAGGGCGGGCTGACGCTGGCCTCGCGCCTCCTTCGCAGGTGCGCCGGCCTCGGCCTCATCGCCGGGGCCGTTTTTCCACTCGCGACCAGCGCGCAGGGAATTCCGGGCGACACGACGCGCAAGCCGCCGGTGCGCCCGCCGGTTATCGTCGCGCCCAACCCGCTGCCACCGGACTCGCAGGCGGTGCTCGATACCGCCACCGTCAGGCAGCGGCGCGATTCGCTGCGCGCCGACTCGCTGAAGGCCGACACCCTGCGCGCGCCGACGGCGCGCGCCGAGGCGCCGATGCTCCCGGAGACGGGGACCGGCTGGCGGTGGAACCGCGACGAAATGTTCGCGAGCGGCGCGCTCAATCTCGCCGAGCTGCTCGAGCGGGTGCCGGGAGCGATCCAGTTCCGGGCGGGATGGATCCACACGCCGCAGGCGATCTCGTTCCTCGGCGATCCGGGCGCGGTGCGCGTCTTCCTCGACGGGGTCGAGATGGACGCGCTCGATCCGCGCACCGGCAACGTGCTCGACCTCGCCGAGGTCCCGATCTGGACGCTCGAGGAGGTGCGCATCGAACGCGGCGCGCGCGAACTGCGCGTCCACCTGCGGAGCTGGCGCTACGATCGCACGATCGCGAATACGCGCTTCGATGCCGGGACCGGTGACCTCGGGACGAACTTGTACCGCGGGTACTTCGCGAAGCGCTATGCGCATGGCGAGGTCCTGCAGGCCGGGCTGCAGCGTTACTCGACGTCGGATCCGCGCACAGGATTAGCAGGAGGCAACGCCGGCGGGAGCTCGCTCGCCCTGATGCTGCGCGCGGGATGGGCGCGCGGCCCGTGGAGCGCCGATGCCTTCATCGTCCGCGACGGAAGAGCGCGCAACACCGAGATCTCCTACAACGTCCGCTCGCCGAACTTCGTGCAGAAGCTCGGACCGCAGATCGCCGACTCGATCCCCGCGCTCCGCGCGACGCGCACCGACGCCTACGTCCGCGGCGCGTACGGCGATCCCGAGAGCGGACCCTGGCTGCAGGCGATCGCCGCGACGTCGGGTTTCCGTGAATCGACGGGGCAGAGTGGCAGTCGCCTCCCGCGACCGGTGACGCACGCCGACAGCGTACGCGGATTCGGGACGCTCGCCGACACCCAGCCGTCGCGCGCGCAGTACGTCTTCGCCGGTGGGCTCACGCGATGGGGCGCCCGCATCAGCGCTACCTCGCGCACGCGGGTCTACGGTGGGCTGAGCATTACTTCTCCGTCCGCGCGGGCCTCGTGGGACACGCGCTTCGGCGCCGTGTCGGCGCGTGCCGAGCGCGATGGATTCAACCACAGCAACGCGCTCGAGGCGGGGATCACGGCGCTGCCGCTCCCCTTCATCTCGCTCTCGGCGGTCGCCGAGCGCCGGCAGGGCGCGAACGACGCCTCTCCGGCGGGCAGCGCGGTGCGCGCGGAAGCGGGGCTCCACGTCGTGCGCGCGTGGATCGCCGGTGGCGTGCTGCTTCGCGACTCGGCGTTCGTCGACGTCCCCTCTGTCTTCTACAGCGACTTTGCGGTGGACTCGGTGCGCCATCCGCCCAGCCGGGTCGCGGTTGGCCAGGCGCGAGGAACGTTCGTCAGCGTTCGCGGGAAGCTTTACCGCGACGTCGGCCTCGATGCGGTCGCCACGCGCTGGACATCTCCCGACCTGTTCCGGCCGCAGCTCGAGGCGCGGACGGAGCTGTTCTTCCGCACGCAGTGGCTTCGGCGCTTCCCGGAGGGTCATTTCGGCTTCAATGCGACCGCGATCCACGAATACCGTTCGGCCGTGCGGTTCCCGTCGCCGAGTGCGGCGATCACGGCGAAGATGCCCGGCTCGCAGGTGCTGTCGACGCTAATCGAGATCCACATTCGCACGGCCTACATCAGCTGGCAGCTCCGGAACATCATCGGGAACCAGTACGGCTTCGTTCCCGGCTACCTCATGCCCCAGCGCTCGGTGAACTTCTATGGCGTGCGCTGGGAGTTCTACAACTGACCGCGCAAATTGACAATGTCGTTGTCACTCCGTAACTTGACTGATTGCCGATGATACGGAGCATGACCGGTTTCGGGGCCGCCGAAGGGCGCGTCGGAAGCTCACGGGTGACCGTCGAGCTTCGCTCCGTGAACCACCGCTTTTTCAACCCGACCATCAAGCTGCCGAGCGCGTTCGCGCGCTGGGAGGGCGAGGTGCGCGAGGCGCTGCGCAAGCAGGTCGCCCGTGGGCACGTGACCGTCTTCGCCCGCGCCGAGCGCGACGAGACGCGCGGGTCGTCGATCGACGAAGTGAAGTTCGGGCAGCACGTCGCGCAATTGAGGGAGTTGCAGCAGCGTTTCTCGCTGGGTGGTGAGCTCGACATCGGAACCGTGCTGCGGATGCCCGAGGTGTTCGCGGCCGGCGAGCAGGAAGAGGATACCGGCACAGCTGGTGAGCTGGTCGCGATCGTCGAGGAAGCGGCGCGGGCACTGACGGCGATGCGGGAGCAGGAGGGGGGGCGGCTCGCCGCCTTCCTCGACGAGCGGATCGCGGTGATCGAGAAGGCCGTCGCGCGCATCGCCGAGCGGGCGCCGCAGCGGCTGATCGAGCAGCGGGACCGGTTGCGGGCGGCGGTGCAGGACCTGGCTGGCGGGATCGCGCTCGACGATGCGCGGCTGGCGCAGGAGATCGCGGTGTTGGCCGACCGGATGGACGTGAGCGAGGAGCTCGACCGGTTCCAGTCGCACATCCACGCCTTCCGCGCCGCGTTAGGCGAGGGCGCGGCGGACGGAGTGGGGAAGCGGTTGGGCTTCCTGCTGCAGGAGCTGTTGCGCGAGGCGAATACGACGGGCAGCAAGGCCGCGGACGCGGCGATGCTGCAGGATGTGGTGGCGATCAAGGAGGAGCTGGAGCGGATTCGCGAGCAGGTGGAGAACCTCGAGTGAATCCCTTTCCGGTCATTCTTTCCTCGCCGTCAGGGGGGGGCAAGACGACGATCGCGAAGCAGCTGATGAAGCTGCGCACCGATGTCGGGTATTCGGTGTCGTGCACGACGCGGTTGCCGCGGTCGGGTGAGGTGGACGGCAGGGACTACTACTTCCTCTCGATCGGCGAGATGCTCGCGGCGCGCGAACGCGGCGAGTTCGCCGAGTCGGCGGAGGTGCACGGCAAGATGTACGGGACGCTTCGCCGCGAAGTGGACCGGGTGCTCGGATCGGGACGGCACGTGCTGATGGACATCGACGTCCAGGGCGCGCGCCAGTTCGTGAAGGCCTTTCCCCGGTCGGTGCTGGTGTTCGTGTTGCCGCCGTCGGTCGAGGTCCTGATGACGCGGCTGATGGCAAGGAAGTCGGAGACGCACGAGGCGCTGCGCATCCGGCTCCGGTCGGCGCTGAACGAGCTGCAGGCGATCGACGAGTACGATTATGTCGTCGTCAACGACGGTCTCGATCACGCGGTGGCGGCGGTGTCCAGCATCATCGACGCGGAGACGCATCGCCGCGACCGGAAGGACGGGATCGGGAAGCAGGTGAAGGCACTGGTGGACGAGCTCACGCGAGAGATCGACAAACGTTCGGGGAGGGAGGGATAAATGCAGGTTTTCACGCCCGTAGAAGTGGCGCAGCATGCCACCAACAAGTACCTCGCGGTCGTCGTCGCGGCGAAGTTCGCGCGCGTCGTCAACGAGTTTCCGCGCGATCGTTCGTCGTCGCGCGAGAAGAAGCTGACGACCCGTGCCCTCGAGGAGCTGTCGAGCGGGAACGTCACCTACCGCGTGCTGCCGAAGCGCCGGCCCGGCGCCGAGTAACCACAGCCGCTCGGGGCGGGCGCCGTCGCGCCCCGCCCCAGGCCTAACGGTGAGCGGAGCTCCGGCCCCCCAGCGCCCGTACGCGGGCGCGCGCGTCCTGCTTGGCGTCAGCGGCGGCATCGCCAGCTACAAGACGGCGTGGCTCGCCCGGCTGCTCACGCTCGCCGGCGCCGAGGTCGACGTCGTGATGACGCCGGCCGCCCTCGAGTTCGTCGGGGCGATCACCTTCGAGGCCTTGACCGGCCGCCCCGTCCACAGCGAGATCTTCGGCGCCGGCAACGCGCTCGACCACGTCACGCTCGCCCGCTCGGCGCAGGCGATCGTCGTCGCGCCGGCGACCGCCGACTTCTGCGCGCGCGCCGCGTCGGGGCAGGCGAATGACCTGCTCACCGCGATCCTCCTCGCGGCGAGCGCGCCGGTGATGCTCGTCCCGGCGATGAACGATCGGATGTGGGCGCACCCGCAGACGCAGCGCAACATCGCCCACCTGCGGAGCATCGGCTACCAGGTCGTCCCTCCCGACGAGGGAATGCTCGCCGCCGGCGAGGGAAGCGGCCCGGGACGCATGCCGGAGCCGGAGGCGATCTTCGCCCACGTCGGCTGGCTGCTCGAGGACCATCGCGCGTTAGGCGGGAAGCGCATCGTCGTCACCTCGGGCCCGACGCGCGAGCCGGTCGATCCGGTGCGCTTCCTCTCCAACCACAGCAGCGGAAAGATGGGGAACGCGATCGCCGCCGCGGCGTGGCGCCGCGGCGCGGAGGTCGTGCTCATCACCGGCCCGGGGAGCGCGTCGGTGCCGCCCGGCGCCTGTGTCGTGCGCGTCGAGACGACCGAGGAGATGCGCGACGCCGTCGCCCGCGAGCTTCCGGACGCCGACGCCCTGATCATGGCCGCCGCCCCCGCCGACTTCCGGCCGGCCGAAGTCGCCAGCCAGAAGATCAAGAAGTCGTCGAGCCCGGCCGCATTGAAGCTGGCGCCGACCCCCGACATCCTCGCGAACACGATCGATGCGCGGCGACCGGGGAGCGTCGTCGTCGGCTTCGCCCTCGAGACGACGGACGTCGTCGCCCACGGTCGCGAGAAGCTGGAGCGCAAGCAGCTCGACCTCATCGTCGTCAACGACGCGACGGAGGAGGGGGCGGGGTTCGCCGTCGACACCAATCGTGTCACCCTGCTCTCGCGCGACGGCGCCGACGAGCGACTGCCGCTCATGCCCAAGCGCGAGCTGGCCGACGTGATCATCGACCGGGTGGTGAGGCTGTTGAATGGACGCTAAGGACCGGCTGCGCCGCTACCTCGAGCAGCGTCGCGAGATGGGCGAGTCGGAGTTCGCCCTCGACACGATGTCGATCGAGGAGGCGATGAAGGTGATCGGCTCCGGCAAGGCGAGTGGCGCCGGCCCGATGCGGCCGTTAGGCGGCCCGGCACCGGATCCCGCGGCCGCGCCTCCGCGGCCGGCCGAGGCTTCCCCGCGCCCGGCGGCGCCGGAGACTTCGGACTGGCGCGAGGCGCTCCGCGCGACCGGCGTGAAGCCGGTGAGCGAGTCCCCGCGCGCCGAGC
>DASSZC010000375.1:0-2947 GCA_035702925.1 Gemmatimonadaceae bacterium
CGTCCCCAGCTTGTGGAGGAAGGGCGTCACGCTCCAGAACACCGCGGACAGGACGGCGTACCAGCTTCCGCGGTCTCCAGCGAGCGAGCGAAGCGGCTCCAGTGGCGACGCCCCGCGGCGCAACCCGACCGCGTAGATCCCGATCGCGACGAGCGCAATCCCGCCGGCGGCGAGGAGTGTCGGGACTTCGTGCATGAACAGCGCCCCGTTGATCGTGACGAAGATCGGGAGCAGCCCGAAGATCGGCTGCACGCGGGAGATGTCTCCCCAACGCAGCGCGAGCGCCATGCAGACCATCCCGCCGACCTCCGGCACCATGAGCAGCCCGAGGGTGCGCCAATAGGCGGCGGTCGGGTGCGTCCACCCGCCGAGCGCGGTGACGATGAGCGCAATGAGGCTCCCGGAGATCGCGCGGAAGCCGGCAGTCGAGATGACGGCGTCGCCGCGAGCGACGGTGCGCTTGAGGAGGAGGCTCGTACCCGCCGAGCCGGTCGCGCTCAGCAGCGCGAACCAGACCCAGGTCATCGTGCGCAGACGCAGGGGTCGACGCTCAACGCGAGCACGGTCGCTTCGAGGCAGTCGTCACAGCAGCGAGACAGGGTCCCGGTCGATCGCCACCCGCAGCTGCGCGCTGTTCGGCACCTCGAAGCGCTCGGCGAAGTAGCGGAGGATCCGCGTCATGTCGCTCGCGTGCGCGGACTTGAGCACGAGGTGCCATCGCCAGCGGTTCTTGATGCGCTCGACGGGACACGGCGCCGGGCCGAGGACGCTGACGCGCACCGGATGCTCGTGCATGATCGCCTTGAACCACTCGATGGCCTTGTCGGCGAGGTCGGCGGTCGCGCGCTCGGTGATCCCGCTGAGGATGATGTTGGCGACGCGAACGTTAGGCGGGTAGAGCGGCTCGAGCCGCCCGGCGAGCTCCTCCTTCACGAAGGCATGGTAGTCGTGCGTCACGGCGCAGCGCACCGCGTGGTGCATCGGCAACCGGGTCTGGATGAGTACCCGTCCGCCCTTTGGCCCGCGCCCCGCGCGCCCGGCGACCTGGCTGAGGAGCTGGAAGCACCGCTCCGACGCGCGAAAGTCGGGGAGGTTGATTCCGACGTCCGCGTCGACGACGCCGACCAGCGTCACGTTGGGGAAGTCGAGCCCCTTGGCGATCATCTGGGTGCCAAGCAGGATGTCCACCTCGCCGCTGCCGACGCGATCGAGGATCGTGGCGTGCGCCCACTTCCCGCTCGTCGTGTCGACGTCCATGCGCGCGATCCGCGCTTCGGGAAAGCGCTCGGCGATGATCCTTTCAACTTGCTGCGTACCCAAACCCCGCTGGTGCAGCGTCTTTCCGTGACAGCGTGCGCAGCGCTCGCGAACCGGCTCCTGGTGGAGGCAGTAGTGGCAGACGAGGCGCTCGGGGGCGCGGTGGTAGGTGAGGGTGATCGAGCAGAAGGGACAGGTCGCGACGTCGCCGCAGTCGTCGCAGATGATGAACGAGGCGTAGCCACGGCGATTGAGGAGCAGGATGCTCTGCTCGGCGCGGGAAAGCGTCGTGCGGAGGGCGCCCTCGAGCTGGTCGCTGAGGACGGAGCGGGTGAGGCGCGAGGCGGCGCGATCGGCGGCGCGCGCGGAATTGGCGGCGGCGGTGTCGGTCGGGTGATGGGCGAAGGATTGCTTTGCGGTAGCGTGTTGTTCGGGGGGGGCCCCCCGCCGCAGGTCCACGACCTCCACCGTCGGCAGCCGCCCGCCTCCCGTCCGCTCCGGGAGCTCGAGCAGTGTGTACTTCCCCGACGTCGCGTTCACCCAGCTCTCCAGGCTCGGCGTCGCGCTGCCGAGCACCGTGATCGCCCCCTCGAGCTTCGCGCGCATGATCGCCGCCTCGCGCGCGTGATAGCGCGGCGACTCTCCCTGCTTGTAGCTCGACTCGTGCTCCTCGTCGACGACGATGGCGCCGAGGTCGTGCAGCGGCGCGAAGATCGCCGATCGGGCACCCACCGCGATCCGCTTCTCCCCCCGCTGCAGCGCGCGCCACTCGTCGAGCCGTTCGCCGTCGCTCAACGCGCTGTGGAGCACCGCGATCCGGTCTCCGAACGCCGCGCGAAACCGGTCCACGGTCTGCGGGGTCAGCGCGATCTCGGGGACGAGCACGATCGCCGACTTCCCCATCGTCTCGACGACATGGCGCAGCAGCTCGACGTAGACGAGGGTCTTGCCGCTCCCAGTGATCCCGTGCAGCAGGAAGACTTCGCCCGGTGCACCGGCCTCGAGCCGGTCGATCGCCGCCCGCTGGGCAGGAGTCGGGATGTGCAGCGATGCCGGTCCGGCGGGGCGTGAGGCGAACGGGTCGCGCGCAACGACCTGGTTGCTGACCGCCACCAACCCCTTCTCGGCCAGCGCGGTGATCACCCCCGGCGAGACGCCGAGCTGGTCGACGAGGTGCTCGACCGGTGCCCGGCCGCCTAACGCTTCGAGAAGCTCGTAGACCTCGCGCTGCTTTTTCGCGCGGGCGAAGGTCTTGTCGCGCTCGACCAGCGTCGGCAGCTCGCGGCTGATCTGGGCGATGCGCCGCGTCTTCTCCGACGGCACCGGCGCCGCCGCCCCGGTCAGCGTCGCCGGCAACATCGACTTGAGGACCAGCCCGAGCGGGACGATGTAGTACTCCGAGATCCACCGCCCGAGCGTAAGCATCGCCGGCCCGAGCGCCGGCTCCGGGTCGGGGACGTCGAGTATGGCTTTCGCCCGCACGCCATCGGGCGGCGTCTCCGCGGTCCCGATGCAGATCCCGATCGCGCGCTTGTTCCTCAGCGGCACCACCACCCGCGAGCCGGCGACTACCGGATTGCGCGGCTCGCCATCCACCCGGTAGGTGAACGTCTGGAAGAGCGGGAGCGGGAGGGCGACGTCCACGAACATCAGTGAAGGCTACCGCCTGGCGTGATGATCCGGGAGCGGT
>DASSZC010000085.1:0-8096 GCA_035702925.1 Gemmatimonadaceae bacterium
CGTACGCGATCTGGACGTCGCACCACTTCCGGATCCGCCTGACGAGATCTTCCGCCGCCGAGCTGCCGCCGATGACACCGGAGCGGAGATGGCGGAAGCGTGACGGATCGAAGGTGGGCTCGCGCATCAACAGGTGGTACATGGTCGGGACCCCGTGCAGCAGCGAGATCTTCTCGCGGGCGATGAGCTCGATGGCGTCGGCCGCGTTGAAGGTTTCCTGGAGCACGATCGTCGCGCCGGCGGCGAGAGTTCCGACCGCGACGCCGAAGCCGAACACCGCGAAGAGCGGGACCGCGACGAGCACGCGATCAGCGGGCTCGATCTCGATCGCCTCGAAGCTGCGGACGGCAGATTCGACGATGTTGCGGTGCGAAAGGCAGACGCCCTTCGGCTTCCCCATGGTGCCTGACGTGTAGATCATCGCCAGGGTGGTGTCGTCGCGGAGGTCGAGCGCAACGGGCACCGGACGTCCCTCGCCACTGGAGACGAGGTCCTCGAACTGGAAGATCCGGTCGTCGTACCAGAGCTCTTCCTTCCCGACCGTGACGACGTACTGCAGGTCGGGGAGCTCGGCGATCAGGTCCTCGAAGAGCTGGAGGTAGTCCGTATCGCGAAAGCGCTCCGCCGTGACCGCGATCGAGACCTCGGCATGGCGGAGCTGGTACTTCAGCTCGTGATAGTTGAGCTGCGGATTCACCGGGACGATCACCGCACCGAGCCGCGACGCGGCGAGGAGGGTGACGATCCATTCGGGCCAGTTGGGGAGGTTGATCGCGACGCGATCTCCCGACCCCACTCCCAACTCGGCGAGCGCGGCAGCGAGTGCCGTCGCGCGCGCCTGCACCTGTCCGTAGGTCATCGTCCGACCACCAGCGACCAGCAGCGTTCGTTCCGGGTGCGCATCCGCACGCGTCGCGAAGACGTGGTCCAGGGTCCAGACGTTCGACATCGACCTCCAGTGAGAGAGACAGGGTAGCCTAGAAACCTAGTGTGGCCGGCCGCGTTTCGCGAGGCGTAAGGCTATAAGCGATAAGCTGTAAGCAGGCAGCGGACGCCGTCCAACGCCCTGATATCCCGCTGTCGCTGACTGCTTGTCGCTTACCGCTTACCGCGGAAGACCACGGGCGTTCACTCTCCCATCGCCTTCAGGATCACTCGCTTCGGGCGCTGGCCGTCCCATTCGCCGTAGAAGATGCGTTGCCAGGGGCCGAGATCGAGCTCGCCGTTGGTGACGGGGACGATGACTTCGTGGCCGAGGGTGAGGGAGCGGAGGTGAGCGGCGGCGTTGTCTTCGCCGGTGCCGGAGTTGTGGCGATAGTGATCGGGATCCCAGGGAGCGATGCGGTCCTCGAGCCAGCGCAGGATGTCCCCCCAGAGATTCGGCTCGTGATCGTTCACGAACACCGACGCGGAGATGTGCATCGCCGAGACGAGGACCATCCCTTCGCTGATGCCCGCGGAGGCGCGGCAGCGCTCGACGTCGTCGGTGATGTCGATGATCTCCTGCCGGGAGCGGGTGTTGAAGGTGAGGTAATCGGTGTGGTGCTTCATCGGTGTAAGTGAAAGCGGGCGTGCGGGATGAATGGCTGATGCCTATCTTGGACGCAGGCGGCGGACCGGTGTGCTCGAGCCGCGAAACCGTCGCATGGACCAGCCGTACAGAGGACACCTGGTGGGGTCATTCGTCGGGGACGGAGCGAGCGGGGGAAGCGAGACTCCGGGCGATCCACACGCAAGAGCGCTCGGCTTCCGGGCGCGGCTGTCAGCGATCCTCTTCGGATTCGCGGTGGTGCCGACGGTCGTGCTGACATTGCTGTGGGCTGGCGCGATGGGCAAGGCGATTCCCTTCTTCAGCGCGAGTCCGGCGTGGGACCGCGTCGCGTCGACCGGCGAGCGAGCGATCGCCGCGGCGCGGCAGGCGCCCCTCACTCCAGCGCAGCAGGCGGCGATGGCCGCGCACGAGCAGGAGCTCCAGGCGTCCCTCGAACAGGCGCTGCGCTTCAGGTATGTCGGGCAGCGGGCGCTCCCGGTAGTAGTGGTGGTGTCGCTGACGGTGGTCGGGATACTGGTCTTTCTCGCGTCGCGGGTCGCGGGCCATCTCAGCCGGCAGCTCGGCCGCCCGTTGGCCGAACTGGTGGAATGGACGGAGCGGATCGGACGAGGGGAGACGCTCCCCGAGACAGCGGCACGACGCGGCGCACCGGAGTTCGAGGTGCTCCGGCAGCGAATGCGGCAGATGTCACACGAGCTGGAGCTCGGGCGGCGGACGGCGATCGAGGCCGAGCGCGCGGAGGCGTTCCGTGAGACGGCGCGGCAGATCGCGCACGAGTTGAAGAACCCGTTGACACCGATTCGCTTCGCGGTGGAGCGGTTGCGGCGGGATGTGGGACCGGAGCTGGCCGAGGCGGTGGAAGTGCTCGCGGTCGAGTCGCGGCGGCTCGAGGAGATGGCGAAGAGTTTCGCGCAGTTCGGTCGTCTACCGGAGGGACCGCCGGCGGCGGAGGATGTCGGGGAGCTTGCGCGCTACACGGCGCGAGCGACGGTCCCACCAAACGTCGCCCTGACGGTCGACGTGGCCGAGGGAGTGCCGATGGTCGCGGGGCATCACGACGCACTGGCGCGGGCGCTGTCGAACGTATTGATCAACGCGGTCGAAGCATGCGCGCGCGGAGGGGCGATCGACGTCCGGGTCACGCGCGAGGGTGGAGACGGAGAGGAGGGACGGGTCGTCGTTTCGGTGCGGGACAACGGGTGCGGGATGCCGCCGGACCGACTGGCGCGGATCTGGGATCCGTACGTGACGTACAAGCAGGGGGGGACGGGTCTCGGGCTGGCGATCGCGCGGCAGACGATCGACGCGCACGGCGGGCGAGTGGAGGCGACGAGCGCCCCGGGCGCGGGCACTGAGATCCGCTTCCTCCTCCCGGAAGGGAGCGGCAGCGAGGCCAATTAGTAACAATATGTATCTAATAAGGCAGTTCTTCGCGGGAGATTCTCATGGGTGACGCGGCTAGCGTGCTGGTCCCGCTCGGCGGGATGTTCATGATCGTGGCTCTGGTGCTCGGGATCCCGATGGTCCGGCTGATGTCGAAGCGGCTCGACGCGCGAATGGCGGTGCCGCCGTCGACCTCGGAGACCAACGCGCGGCTCGAGCGGATCGAGCACGCGATCGACGCGATGTCGGTCGAGGTCGAGCGGATCGCCGAGGGACAGCGATTCACCACGAAGCTGCTTTCGGAACGAGCGGGGGCGCGGGTGGGCGGGGGGAACAACGAGATATGACGTACGCCGATCCCGGAGAGGTCATCGGCATCCTCGGCAGCCTGACGATCGTCGGCGCGGTGCTCTTCCCGATCGCGCGCGCACTCGGGCGCCGAATCGAAGGGAAGCCGCAGGTCGCGCAGATCCCGGCGGGAACGGATGCGCGGCTCGACCGGATCGAGCATGCGGTGGAGGCGATCGCCGTCGAGGTGGAGCGCATTTCCGAGGGCCAGCGGTTCACGACGAAGCTGCTCGCCGAGCGCTCGGCGGCGGAGATCGCGCCGCGATCGGCGCCTGAACGCGGCAACCGCTAGCGCGTGGCTTCGGTCCTCATCATCGACGACGAGCCGAACATCCGCCGGATGGTCGGCGCGCTGCTCGGCAGCGAAGGCTACGACGTTCGCGAGGCAGCGGAGGGCGCCGAGGGAATCGCGAAGGCGCGCGAGGCCGAGCCTGACGTCGTGCTGCTCGACCTCATGATGCCGGGGGAGCTGGACGGCCTCGGCACCCTGGCGCGGCTGCGCGAGCTCGCGCCTGACGTTCCGGTGGTCATGATGAGCGGACGAGCGGGACTCGCCGACGCGGTGAAGGCGACGAAGCTCGGGGCAGCGAACTTCCTCGAGAAGCCGCTGACGCCGGAAGGCGTATTGCTCGCACTCGCCGCGGCGCTCGAGCTGCGCCGTGCGCGACAGGAAGCGCGCGCGCTGCGCGCCGATCTGGGGCTGGTGACCGAGATGATCGGCGACGATCCCTCGATGCGCGCGCTGCGCGAGATGATTGCCCGCGTCGCGCCGACTGATGCGCGCGTGCTGATCACGGGGGAATCAGGAACGGGAAAGGAGCTCGTCGCCTCGGCGATCCATTTCGGGAGCGCGCGCAGCAACAAGCCGTTCGTGCGGGTGAACTGCGCGGCGATTCCGCGCGACCTCGTGGAGAGCGAGATGTTCGGCCACGAGAAGGGGTCGTTCACCGGCGCGACGGAGCGGCGCATCGGGCGATTCGAGCTCGCCCACACGGGGACGCTGTTCCTCGACGAAGTGGGCGACCTCGGACCGGAGGCGCAGGCCAAGCTGCTGCGCGCGATCGAGGCACGGGAGATCGAGCGCGTCGGCGGCGCGAAGCCGATTCGCATCGACGTCCGCATCCTCGCGGCGACGAACAAGGACCTGGCGCGGTGCGTCGCCGACGGGACGTTCCGCGAGGACCTGTACTTCCGGCTGAACGTGATCCCGATCGTGCTGCCGCCACTGCGCGACCGGCCGGGGGACATCCCCGCGCTCGTGCGACAGTTCTCGGCGCTGCACCGTGCACGCACGGGGCGCGCGCTGCCGATGTGGACGGACGAGGCGATGCAGGTGCTGTCGCGGCACCGCTGGCCCGGGAACGTGCGCGAGCTGGCGAACATCGTCGAGCGCCTGGCGATCCTGCACGCGGGCCAGGTGGTGAACGCGGAGCAGGTGCGCGAGGTGCTGCCTGTGGATCGCGAAGGTGCGCCGACGCGCGCTCCCCTTCCCGACCCGGCGTCGCTCGACCGGCCGCTGACGGAAACGCTCGACGAGTTCGAGCGCGCGGTGATCGTGCGCGCCCTCTCCTCGGCCGGGGGGAACGTCGCCGAGGCAGCGCGGCGACTGAAGACGGATCGCCCCAACCTCTACCGCCGCATGAAGCGGCTCGGGGTCACTGAAGGCGGAAATCACGGCGGCAGCGGGGGCAGTGGAAGCGCGGCGAACCGGAACGCGTGAAACGCTCGACCGAGGACATCGAATGACGGGACGAAGGTGGAGCGTGGTGGCACGCCTGACGGTGATCGCCGCGACGATGGTTGTGGCGAAGCGCGCAGCGGCGCAGGTGCCCGACACGCTGCCGTCAGCGCCGCCGGCGCTGCCGACGCTCGTCGGGCGGGAAGCGGCATCGCGCTACAACGCGCCGGTCGCGCTCCGCGTGAAGAGCGCGACGACGATCGACAGCGCACAGGTCGTGGACGGAGACGTAGCGACGCTCGAGGCGCCGCTGACGATCGCCGGGGTGGTGCGCGGCGACGTCATCGCGATCAACGCCAGCGTGACGCTGCGCGCGGGGGCGCGGGTGGACGGCGGAATCTTCGTCGTCGGCGGGATCGTGTCCGGATTGGACGTCGCACGGGTGGCGGGCGAGGTGCGGACCTACCAGGCACCGCTGCGCTACACGCCTAACGCGGGCGGGGGCGAGGGGATCACCGTCGAGGAGCCGGAGGGCGCGGAGGCGCTGCTCTCGTGGGTGCGGCTCCGTCCGCGGGTGGAGCGGGAGAACGGCTTCCGATTCCGCAATTACGCGACGTACAACCGCGTCGAGGGGCTGCCGATCTACGCCGGGCCGTACATCACGCGGCCGATCCCGGGCGGGGTGGTGACGGCCGAACTGTTCGGGGTGATGCGGAGCGCCGAGAACTTCCGCTGGTCGAGCGAGAACATCGGGCACCGTGCGACGCTCGAGGCGCGGACGAACGGCGAGCTGCAGGTGATCGCCGGCGGGCGGCTGCAGGACGTGGTCGAGTCGACGCAGCCCTGGCAGATGAGCAACAGCGAGACCGCGCTGGCGAGCTTCTTCCTGCACCGCGACTACCGCGACTGGTACTCCCGGCTCGGCGGAACGGTGTTCGCGGGGGTGTCGGGGGCACGGGGGCTGTCGGTGATCGCATCGCTGTCGGATGAGCGGTGGGCATCGCGGCGGGAGCGGGATCCCTGGACGCTGTTCCGCGACGCGCAGCCGTGGCGCGCGAACCCGACGTTCGATGACGGGCGGTACCACGCCTTCCGCCTGACGGGAACGCTCGATACGCGGAACAATCCGGACGATCCGTGGGACGGCTGGACGGTGTTCGCGGAGATGGAGCGCGGGCACGGCGAAGTGGACAGCTTCGGGGCGCGGTCGCGGGCGCTGGCGGCGCCGGGAGCGCGAGTGGAATCGACGCGGCCGGCGTACACGCGCGGACTGCTCGACCTGCGCCGGTACAGCCGCCTCTCACCGCAGACGCAGCTGAACACGCGGCTGGTCGCCGGCGGGTGGCTCGCGGGCGATCCGCTGCCGCTGCAACGACAGCTGTCGGTCGGGGGATTCGGCACGATGCCGGGGTACGACTTCAACGACGGCGCGCCGGGGCGCGACAAGTTACGCTGCACGGGGCCGGTCGTTCGTCCCGGGCGTCCGGCGGAGTGCGACCGGATCGCTGTGGCGCAGCTCGAGTATCGGGTGGACCTCGGGCTCGAGCGGCTGCGGCGCGCGGTGCCGTTCTGGTACGGGCGCGGCGCGGTGGTGGCGTTCGTCGACGCGGGGCGCGGGTGGCGGGTGCGGAGCGACGTGACGGACGCGGTGGATTTCGGGACGCGGACGCTGCCGGCGCTGAACACCTTCCTCACGGACGTCGGGGCGGGGCTCGACTTCTCGATCGTCGGGATCTACGTCGCGAAGGCGGTGTCGGTCGCGGGGGAGCCGCCTAACGTGTTCATCCGGATCCGGCACCGCTTCTAGACGATGCGTCGCCGGTACCTCACGAGTCCGCGCTCGCTGGCGGTGCTGCTGTCGGCGGCGACGCTGTCGTCGGCGTCGCCGGCATCGGCGCAGCAGGGCGGGGGGCAGCGCATCGACATCACGCTGCCGGCGCAGGGCGCGCTGCTGCGCGAGGGGCCGACGCTGCGCGGGAGCGGGCTGCTCGCCGACGCGCAGCTGCGCGACCTCGTGCGCAACGGGTTCCCGGCGCGATTCAGCTTCCGCGTCGAGCTCTGGTCGGCGGGCGGGTTCTTCAACAGCCTCGAGGCGAGCACGACGTGGGACGTGATCGTGCGCTACGATCCGCTGGAGAAGGTCTACGAGGTCGTGCGGATCGCCGGCAACCAGGCGGTCGCGTTAGGCAGGTTCGCCGACGTCGACGGCGCGGGCGACGCGGTCGGCCGGCCGGTGCGCGTGCCGCTCAACGCCCCGTCGCGTTCGCGATACTACTACGCGGCGACGCTCGACGTCGAAGTGCTGTCGCTGAGCGACCTCGATGAGCTCGAGCGATGGCTGCGCGGCGAGCTGCGCCCCGCGGTGAGCGGGCGGCGCAACCCGGGCACCGCGCTGACGCGCGGGGTGCGGACGCTGGTGGTGCGGCTGCTGGGCGGAACGAAGCGGCACTTCGAGGCGAAGACGGGGACGTTCCGGCCGTGACGCTGTGTCGTTGCGCCGTGGCGCCGTTAGGCGCGGGACGAGCTATAAGCGATAAGCTGAAAGCAGGAAGCGACCGCGGCACTGCAGCGGCGTCGCTTCCTGCTTATCGCTTACAGCTTGCGGCTCCCAGCCTCCGTTACAGCGTCTTCTCCAGCTGGTGGAGCACGCCTTCGCCGTAGAAGAGGCGGATGTAGCGGGCCTGGGTGGGGGTCAGCTTGCGGACGGCCCAGCTCAGGTGGACGAAGTGCGGCTCGACGGGGCGGACCAGCGGGTGCATCCCGATCTCTTCGGGGAGATGGTTCGACTTGCGCGTGTTGCAGGGGCTGCAGGCGGTGACGACGTTCGTCCACTCGTTGCTGCCGCCGCGCGAGATCGGGATGAGGTGGTCGCGCGTGAGCGTCTCGCGCGGCTTCAGCTCGGCGCCGGTGCGGCCGCAGTACTGGCAGCGGTAGCGGTCGCGGGCGAAGAGGAATGTGTTGGTGACTTGCCGCCGGAAGCGGCGCGGCACGTGAACGAACGCCTTGAGACGGATCACCGCGGGGCGCGGGAGCGTCAGGCGCTCGGAGTGAACCGAGCGTCCGCTATCCGCTTCCACGATCTCGGCCTTGCCATCGATGACGAGGCGAAGGGCGCGGCGGAGCGGAACCATCGTA
>DASSZC010000131.1:0-5473 GCA_035702925.1 Gemmatimonadaceae bacterium
CGATCATGATGACGAAGAAGGTGCCGAAGAAGCCGTTGTAGACCTCCATCAGGCGGTCCTGCGTGACGACGGCGAAGGTGTTGTCGGCGCCCGGACGCAGCCCGCGGATCGAGCGCAGCGTCGCGGTGACGTCGTCGATCGCCTCGATCTGCTTGGCGTCGGCGCGCGGCTTGACGGTGAAGTCCACCCAGCGCAGCGACATCTTGAGGTGCCGCCGTCCCGTCTCGAGCGGGATGATCCCGGTCGGCGAGTCGCCGCTCTGCGCGGAACCCGGCTTGCCGAGGAAGCTCGCCGTGTAGTGATAGACGCCGATGACCTCGAAGGGCTGGCCATCGATGTCGACGTACTTCCCGATTGGCTCACTCTCGGCGAACAGGCTCTTCGTCGCGTTCTCATTGAGGATCACGACCCGCGCCGCTGCCGCTGCTTCCTGGGCGGTGAAGCTGCGGCCGGGGTAGATGTCACCCCCGTCCACTTCGGTCCAGTTCGGGGTGTACGCGTCGATCCCGACGCTGCGCAGCTCCTTGTCCTTGTACCTCACCTTCTGCTGCGTCGGTGAGTGGGCGGCGACGGCCTGGATCGTCTCCAGCCGCCCGATCGCTTCCGCTTCCCGCACGGTGAGGGGCGGATTGCGCCGCCACGGGCAGGTCTCCTCGGTGCCGTCGCAGACGTTGCCTAACGATATCGGCCGCTTGTAGACATAGAACGACGTCGGCCCCGCCGACTCGAGGTCCTTGGCGACGCTGGCGTTGATCCCGTGCACCGCCGCCGACATCGCGACGACGACGAAGACGCCGACCGCGACACCCATGATGGTCAGCCCGGCGCGAACCTTGTTCGCCCGCATCGCGTCGAAGGCGATGCCGACCCCTTCCTTCAGGTTGCTCGTCACGCTCAGAACGGACATTGGCTACTCCTGCCTCAGCGCGGCGATCGGGTCGAGCCGCGACGCGCGGCTGGCCGGGTAGACGCCGGCGATCACGCCGACTCCCGTCCCGATGACGGTGGCCATGATCACCGACCACAATGCGACGTGCGTCGGCAGGGGAGAGAACTTCGCGATCAGGAAGGCGATCACCGCGCCAAGGACGATCCCGATGACCGCGCCGAAGGTGCTCAGCGTCGCCGCCTCGACGAGGAACTGGCTGAGGATGTCGCGCCGCTTCGCGCCTAACGCCTTGCGGATCCCGATCTCGCGCGTCCGCTCGGCGACGGCGACGAGCATGATGTTCATGATCACCAGCCCGCCGACGATCAGCCCGATCGCCGGGAGCGTGGTCGCCGCCACCACCAGCATCTGCTTGATCTTGGCGAAGAACGACAGCGCCGACGCCGAGGTCTCCATCGCGAAGTTGTCGGGCTGGCTCGGGCGGAGCTTGCGGTGCCCGCGCATCGCCTCGCGCACCGACTCCATCGCGTCGTCCATCGCCAGCGCGGTCGGAGCCTGCACCATGATCCCGTCGATGTCCCCGCGCGGATTCGTCATCCGGTGGAGCGGCGACTTGTACGGCGCGAGGGCGATCTTGTCGAGCGAGAGGCCGAACAGCGTCCCCTGCTTGGCGAGCACCCCGACCACGGTGTACGGAATGCCGCCGATCTTCAGCTGGCGCCCGAGCGGATCGAGGTTCGGGAAGAAGTACTCGGCCACCTCGCTCCCGATCACCATTGCCGTCGTGCCGAGCTGCAGCTCCTGCGCGGTGAAGGTGCGGCCGCTGGTCAGGTCGTACTTCTTGATCGTGAAGTAGTCGCCGTCGACCGCGTGCGCCTCGATCTGGCGCGGGCGAGCGAAGGGCGATGACGCCCGGACCTGGTCCTGGCTCTCGACCGCGTAGCGCGTGCCCGCGGGGAGCACGCTCTTCACGAAGTCGAGGTCGGAGTAGTAGACGCGCGGCCGCCGCTGCCACTCGCGCCACATCTCCTCGGTGGTGTTGCCCTGGTACCACGGGAAGCGCTTGAGCGTGAAAGTGTTCACGCCGAGCAGCCGTCCCGCGAAATCGTCCTCCATGTACTTGCTCATCCCCTCGACGATCGACACGACCGCGATGAGGAACATCACGCCGATCGTGACCCCGAGCAGGGTGAAGCTGCTCTTCAGCTTCTGCGCCCAGATCTGGGCGAGGGCGAGTCGGACGGCATCGAATAGAGGCACGGGGGGCTCCGCAGTTTGTGGTGCGTCCTACAGTCCGACTTTCGCCGTGAACGCATCCCTGCGGTCGTCGCTCGAGATGACACCGTCGCGCAGCACGATCACGCGCCGCGCGTTGGCGGCGATGTCCGGCTCGTGCGTCACCATGATCACGGTCTGCCCCTGCGAGGCGAGCTCCGCGAACACGCGCATGATCTCTTCCGACGTCGTCGAGTCGAGGTTTCCGGTCGGCTCGTCGGCGAGGAGGATCGACGGGCGATTCACGAGCGCCCGGGCGATCGCGACACGCTGCCGCTGGCCGCCAGACAGCTCGTTGGGGCGGTGGTTCATGCGCTCCCCAAGCTGCACACGCTCGAGCGCTTCCTTCGCGCGCTGCTTCCGCTCGTCGCTCGGAACGCCGGCATAGACGAGCGGCAGCTCGACGTTGTGCAGCGCGCTCGCGCGCGGGAGCAGGTTGAAGGTCTGGAAGACGAAGCCGATCTCCTTGTTGCGCACGCGGGCCAGCGCGTCGTCGCTCATGTCGGAGACGAGCTTTCCATTGAGCCAGTACTCGCCATCGTCGGGGGTGTCGAGGCAGCCGATCAGGTTCATCAGCGTCGACTTCCCCGAGCCTGACGGTCCCATGATCGCGACGTACTCGTTGCGGCGGATGGCGAGGTCGACACCGCGCAGCGCGCGCACGATCTCACCGCCCATGTCGTACTCGCGCTTCAGCCCGCGCGTGACGATGACCCAGTCCGATTCCGGGGGAGCGCCGGCGGTCGCGACGACCGCTTGGCGCTCCTCCGTGGTGCTGATCGGGAATTCGCCGGTTGTGGTCATGCGCCCTTCGCCTCAGCCGGGGTCTTCGGCTTCTTGTTCTTGTCGTCCTGCGGCGCCTCGCGAACGAGCGCACCGGCACGCAGGTCGCGGATCGCCTGGTACGTCCCGGCGACGATGCGATCCCCCGCCTTCAGGCCGGAGAGCACCTCGAAGTACTTGTCACCGGCGATGCCGACCTTCACCGGGCGGAACTCGACCTTCATGTCCTTCCCGACCACGAACACGCCTTCGATGTCGCGCTTGCCGACTTCCTTCGTCGGGCGCGCCTTGCCGAGACCCACCGCGGTGTCGCCCTTGTTCAGCGATTCGTCCTCGCGCACGGTGAGCGCGATGATCGGAATGGAGAGCACGCTTGTCCGCTTGTCGGTGACGACCTTCGCCGTCGCCGAGAAGTCCGGGCGCGTCTCGGTCGGCGGATCGAGGAGCTTGATGGTCACCTCATAGTCCACCGCCTGGTCCCCCTGCGACGTCGCCGTCGCCGACTTCACGGAGCTGTTCGAGATCTCGACGACGCGGCCGGTGAAGGTCGTGTCCGGGAAGGCGTCGATCTGGATCTGCGCCGAGTCGCCGATGCTGATGCGGGCGACGTCGGTCTCGTCGACCTTCACCTTCGTCTCGAGCACGCCCATGTCGCTGATCGTGAGCAGCGTCGCGGCGTCCTTGTTGAAGGTGCCGGGGACCGCGGTCTCCCCCTGCTCGACGTTGAGGCGCGTCACCCGTCCGCTCATCGGCGCGACGATGGTCGTCTTCTGGAGTGAGCTGCGGGCGTCGCGCAGCTGCGCGATGGCCTGGTCGACCTGGTGGGCGGCGGCGTCATAGAGCGCCTTGTTCACCTCGGCCTGCGTCTTCAGCTGCTCGAGCTGTTCGTCGGAGATGAGTGCTGCGTTGGTCTTCCGGATCTCGGCCGAGCGCTCGTAATTGCGCTGCGCCTGGATCTGGCTGGCCTTCGCCTGCGCCTCGCCGGCGCGCGCCGAAGCCAGCGATGCCTCCGCGCGCTGGACCGCGGCCTCGTACTGGTTCGGCTCGATCTGGAGCAGGAACTGGCCCTTGCTCACCATCTCGCCTTCCTTCACGGCGAGCCTGACGATGCGGCCGCTGATGTCGGAGGCCACGTCGACCTTGGTGTGCGGGCTGACCTGCCCGCTCGCCGTGACCGAGGCGACGAGATCGCGCTTGGCGACGGGCTCGATGCGCACTTCGACGCCCTTGTTGCCGCTCTTCATCGCCGTGAGGACGACCAGCGCGATGCCGAGTGCAGCGACGGCGCCGACGATCGAGTACTTCACCTTTTTGCTCATGATGTTGCCTCGGGGGGGTTAGCGCAGCGGACGCCCGACCGCGCTCTCGAGCGCGGCGAAGGCCTTGTGGTAATCGTACACAGCGTTGATGCGGTCACTCTCGGCGCGCTCGTACGTCGCGCGCGCCTGGGTCACGTCGAGGAAGGTCGCGCCGCCGACGCGGTAGCGCTCTTCGGTGAGCCGCAGCTCGTCACGCGCGCGGGCCGCGTTCTGCTCCTGCAGCGCGATGCTCTTCAGCGAGGTGTTGAGCGTGAGGTAGGCGCCGGTCACTTCGGCGTTGAGCTGCAGCTCGCGAGCGCGGACGTTCGTGCGCGCGTTGTTGCGCGCCGCGATCGACTGCTCGACGCGAAGCTCTCGCTGGAAGCCGTTGAAGATCGGGAGGCGGATCGCCGCCCGGATCGACCACGGGTTCTTCGTGAAGTTGAAGGGATACTGGTTGTTCGCGTTGCGGATCGCCGCCTCGTCGGCGGCGGTGAACGACGAGGTGCACGGATGCGGGGAGAGTCCGGCGCCGGAGCGGGCGAAGTTGTCGGCGAGGCAGCTCTCGTAGCCCTGCGCGGCGCCGGCTCGCGCGCCCGCCACGAGCGCGTTCTCGTCCGTGTAGCGCTGGGTGTACCCGCCCCATCCGGTGCTGACATCGAGCGAAGGCGTGTACTCGGACTGGGATTGCCGGACCGTCAGGCTCGACGCCTTCTCCCGCGCGCGAAGCGCGAGCACCTGCGGGTTCTGCTCGCGGGCGAGGGAGAGGAGCTGGTCGATCGTGAAGGTGGGCTGGGTGATGGTGAAGGCGCTCGTCAGCTCGACGTTCGCCGGCTGGTCGACTCCCATTCGCTGGAAGAGGCGCAGCTTTTCGATCTCGATCTGGTTGCGGGCCTGCAGCGCCTGCACCTGCTGCGTCGCGAGCTCGACTTCGGCGCGCTGGACGTCGAGCGAGGTGGCCGAGCCGACCGCGGCGCGGGCGCGCGCGAGCTCGACCTGCGCCTGCGCCGCCGCGACGAGCGTGTCGGCGAGGTCGGCCTTCGCTGACGCCTGCAGCACCGTCAGGTACTGCTGCGTCACGAGCGAGCGAAGCGATTCCGTCGAGCCGGTGATGTCCGCTTCGACGGCGTCGCGACTGGCGGCTGCGACTCGCGGCGCGATCACCGAGCCGGCGTTGAGGCTGTAGTTGACGGAGAGCGAGTAGTTCGAGCCGATCGTGTTCGGATTC
>DASSZC010000150.1:0-8342 GCA_035702925.1 Gemmatimonadaceae bacterium
TCTCGCCCCCGTCTTGCCCGCAATCGCTTCAGGACCTGCCACAAGAGCTGTTTGCTGTGACCCCACCGCTCCGTGCTCTCCGTGACTCCTGTCATCGAGGAGGTCGTTTCCCTGCGCGCGCGGTCACCGATTCCTCCTCCCCAGCCCGTCCGCGATGACCGCTATCACGATCACCACCCCGAGCGCGATCTTCTGCACGTATGGATCGACGTTGGCGAGATTGAGCCCGTTGGTCAACACGCCGATGAACACCGTGCCCCAGAGGGTGCTGCCGATGCTCCCCCGCCCACCGCTCAGCGACGTTCCCCCGACCACGACGGCGGCAATGACATCGAGCTCGTACTGGACGCCGGCGTTCGGCACCCCCGCGCCGAGCCGCGAGGCGAGGACCAGCCCGCCGAGCCCGGCGAGCGCGCCGTTGAGGACGTAGACCAGCCAGGTCACGAGCCTGACGCGGATCCCGGCGAGCCAGGCCGCGGCGGCGTTGCTGCCTAACGCGTAGATGTGGCGCCCGAACACCATCCGGTCGAGGACGATCGCCCCGGCGATCATGACGGCGGCCATCACGATCACCGGGGCGGGGATGCCGAGGATCACCGCGCGGCCGAGGGCGCCGAAGGAATCAGGCATCCCGCCGACGCTGCGCCCGTCGGAGATGATGAAGGAGAGCCCGCGCGCGGCGGTGAGCATCGCCAGCGTCGCGACGAAGGGGGGAACGCGGAGGTACGCGATCAGCCCGCCGTTGACGACCCCGGTCAGCGCGCCGACGCCTAACGCGACGAGGACGACGATCGCGAACGGCGCGCCCTTCGTCGCGACGATCGCCGCCGAGACGCCGGCGAGGGCGAGCACCGATCCGACGGACAGGTCGATCCCCCCGGTGATGATGACCGCGGTCATCCCGACAGCGAGGATACCGACGATGGCGATGCTGAGCGCGATGTTGACGGCGTTGGCGACGGTCAGGAAGCCGGGGGCGATCGACGCGAACACCGCCACGAGGACGAGGGTCGCGGCGACGAGCGCGTACTCGGTGGCCCGCCGCCGGTTGCGGGCGACGCGGGTCGCCTGGGCCGCGACCTCGACCGGAACGTCAGGCAGCGTCGTCGCCGTATGGCCTCAGGTCGTCGGCGCGCCACTAGTGGCGCGGATGGAGTCGGCGTCGATGATGCGCACCGGGACCGCGACGCGCGCCGGCGGGTTCTTTCCCGCGAAGTGGTCGGCGATCGCCTCGATCGTCTGCACCCCGATCGCCCGCGGCTGCTGCGCGACGTCGGCCTTGAGCGCGGAGCCGGAAGCAATCGCCTTCAGCGCCTCCGGTGCGGCGTCGTAGCCGACGATCACCAGGTTCTTCATGCTGTGCGAGGTCGCGCTGGCGAGGACGCCTAACGCTGTCTCGTCGTTGATCGCGAAGACGGCGCGGAGGTCGGGGTGCGCCTGGAACATGTCGTCGGCTGCCTTGAGCGAGCGGTCGCGAACGCCGGCGCCATTGATCGTCGAGACGACGTGGATGTCCGGGAACTTCGCGATCGCCTCGCGGAACCCCGACTCGCGGTCGATCACCGACTGCAGCTCCGGCTGGCTGACGATGCCGATGTTTCCCTTGCCGCCGATCACCTTGGCGAGATACTCGGCGGCGAGCCGACCGCCGGCGACGTTGTCCGAGGCGATGTGCGAGACGACCTTGCCACCCTCGGCGCCGATGTCGGCGGTGAAGACGGGGATGTTCGCCGCGTTCGCCTTCTCGATCGCCGGCGCGATCCCCTTGGTGTCGGTCGGGCAGACGATGATCGCGTCGACCTTCTGGACGAGGAAGTTGTCGATCTCCGATTGCTGCTTGGCGAGGTCGAAGTCGCCGGTGGTGACGATCAGCTTGTAGCCATGCTTCGCGGCGGCGTCCTGCAGCCCCTTCTCGAGCTGCTGGTAGAAGTCGTGCTCGCGGGTGAGGAGGCTGACGCCGATCGTCTTCGTCGTTGGCCCGCTGGTGCTCGCGTCCCTTGGCTTGCAGTCGAGGGCGAGCGACGCGATGAGGGCGAGGGCGAAGGCGCGGCCGAGGGAGCGCGGCATGGGGATGAGGGACGCGGGGTGGCAGATGGCGGGCGGAGGGAAAAGTGCGGGGGAAGGCGAGGAAGGGCTAGAGGGGGCGATAGCCGAAACAGCGAGAGTCGGTCACGAAATGACCGGGGTTCTGCGAAACAGCGAGAGTCGGTCACGAAATAACCGAGTGCTCGACACGGCCGCTCCGCGGGGTTGTGGTAACCAGCCCCCGCCGTTCTGAGCCATCTGGCGGGTCAGTTTCGACCACCCGGAAATTTCGTAACCGACTCTCGCTTCTTCGAAACCCCCGGTCGTCTCGTGACCGAGTCTCGCTGTTTCGAAACCCCCGGTCGTCTCGTGACCGACTCTCGCTTCTTCGAAAACTCCGGCTCTCGTCTTCCCTTCAAGGTGACCCCCCCCTCACGGCGCTCGTCATTTTCGTACCCCCCGTATCGGAGAGAATGACCATGCGCGCCCTGCTGATCGTTACGGCACTTCTGCTTCCCCCACGCCCGGCGACGGCATCGGCGATCGAGCCGCGCGTCAGTGTCCGTGCCGACAGCGACAGCGTGATCGCGGTCGCGATCCTCAACGACGTCGCCGCCGCGGTCGGCGAGGTCGCGAGCCGAAACGGCTTCGACCAGAACGCGCCGATCGCCGGCTGGCTCGAGATGCCCTATCTCGCGTCGGCATCGAGCCATCCCGACGTCGAGGTGTACTTCACGAAGCAGGCGGCGTACGCCGCCGACCTCTCGGCGCACATGGACTCGATCGTCACGGCTATCGTCCAGAACAGAATCTCGAGCGAGGAGATGCGCGCGGCGTTCATGCGCGGCTACAACAGGAGCGCTGACCGCCAGCGCGCGATGGTCGCCACGATGGGGCGGCAGGCGCGGATCGCGCTCACCCTGCACAACTTTCTCGTGAAGATCGATGCCCACGTCGCGCTGAACGCGAAGGGCGATGGGCTCGTCTTCGACCGGCCGAAGGACCGCCGGCGGTACGACGAGCTGGCGGTCGCGATCGACGCGGTCAACACGGAGCTGGCGGAGGCGGTTGGGCCGCCGCCGCAGCCCGCGGCCGGGGGCGCGCTGTAGGGAACCACCAGGCGGCCTAGCCGCCGGCCGCCGGGGTGAACACCTTGGCGGCATGAAGCCACTCTCGGTTCTTGCCTGGATCGCGGTCGCGCTCGGTGGCGCGGCCGCGATCGCGCGTCTCGCCCTCAGCCGCGGCGAGACGATCAGCGCGGCCTGGCTGCTCGTCGCCGCCCTCGCGACCTACGCGGTCGCCTATCGCTTCTACTCGAAGTTCATCGCGGCGAAGGTGTTCGCCCTCGACGCGGCGCGGCGCACCCCGTCGCAGCGGCTCGACGACGGACGCGACTACGTGCCGACGAACCGGTGGATCGTCTTCGGCCACCACTTCGCGGCGATCGCCGGGCCGGGGCCGCTCGTCGGCCCGACGCTCGCCGCGCAGTTCGGCTTCCTCCCCGGCGCGCTCTGGATCATCGTCGGCGTCGCGTTAGGCGGTGCGGTCCAGGACTTCGTCATTCTCGCCGCCTCGGTGCGCCGTGACGGGAAGTCGATCGGGCGGATGGCGCGCGAGGAGATCGGCCCGGTCGCCGGGATCACGGCGCTCCTCGCCGTGCTCGGGATCATGGTCGTGCTCATCTCCGTGCTCGCCCTGGTGATCGTCAACGCGCTGCGCTCGAGCCCATGGGGGACGGTGACGATCGGGCTGACGATCCCGATCGCGCTGCTGATGGGGATCTACATGCGCTGGCTGCGCCCGGGACGGGTGCTCGAGGCGAGCGCGATCGGCGTCGTTCTCCTCATCGTCGCGCTCTACGCCGGGCGGTGGGTGGCGCAGGCACCGACGATCGCGCCGGTGTTCACCCTCAGCGGGACGACGCTCGCCCTCCTCGTCATGGCGTACGGGTTCGCGGCGTCGGTGCTCCCGGTGTGGCTGCTCCTCGCGCCGCGCGACTATCTATCGGCATTCGTCAAGATCGGCGTCGTCCTCGCCCTCGCGTTGGGCATCCTCTTCGCCCTCCCGCCGCTGCAGATGCCGGCGCTGACGCGGTTCACCGACGGCACCGGGCCGGTGTTCGCCGGGAAAGTGTTCCCTTTCGCCTTCATCACCATCGCCTGCGGGGCGATCAGCGGGTTCCACTCCCTCGTCGCCAGCGGGACGACGCCGAAGCTCCTCGAGGGGGAGACCGACGCGCGGCTCGTCGGCTACGGCGGGATGCTGATGGAGTCGTTCGTCGCGGTCATGGCGCTGATCGCCGCCTGCGTGCTTACGCCGGGCGTCTACTTCGCGATCAACGCGCCGACCGCGGCGATCGGGACGACCGCGGAGAGCGCGGCCCAGGCGATCGCCAACTGGGGATTCACCGTCACCCCGGAGACGCTATCCTCCCTCGCCGCGCAGGTCGGCGAGAGCTCGCTCCTCTCGCGGGTCGGCGGGGCGCCGAGCCTGGCGGTGGGGATGGCGCACATCTTCTCCAGCGCGTTAGGCGGCGGCGCGGGGATGGCGCTC
The DNA here is from genome assembly GCA_035702925.1 of Gemmatimonadaceae bacterium. GTDB lineage: Bacteria > Gemmatimonadota > Gemmatimonadetes > Gemmatimonadales > Gemmatimonadaceae > JABFXC01. The sequence goes on from DASSZC010000150.1 coordinate 4,579, forward strand.
TGGTACCACTTCGCGATCATGTTCGAGGCGCTCTTCATCCTGACGACGCTGGACGCCGGCACTCGTGTCGGGCGCTTCGTCCTCCAGGACCTTGGTCGGCACGCCTGGGAGCCATTCGGGCGGGTGTCGTGGTATCCGGCGGTTGTCATCGCCAGTGCGCTGTTCGTCGCGATGTGGGGATACTTCCTCTACCAGGGAGTGCTCGATCCCCTCGGTGGGATCAACTCGCTCTGGCCGTTGTTCGGGATCTCGAACCAGCTCCTCGCCGCGGTCGCGCTCTGCGTCGGGACGAGCGTGATCATCAACACCGGCGGCGCGCGCCACGCGTGGGTGACGCTGGTGCCGCTTGCGTGGTTGGTGGTGGTGACGCTGACCGCCGGGTGGCAGAAGCTGATGTCCCCCAATCCAGCGTTAGGCTTCCTCGCCAAGGCATCGGCGCTGGGAAGCGCGCTGGCCAGTGGCACCCTCCCGGCGGGGCGAACGGCAGCCGACGTCCGGCGGATGATCTTCAACGAGCGGCTCGACGCCGCGGTCGCGGGCGCGTTCATGCTGGCGGTGGTGATCGTGCTCGTCGCGTCGATCGGCGAGTGGACGGCGGTGCTGCGGGGACGAAAGGCGGTGCATTCGACCGAGGTCCCGGCGGAGTACGGGGTTCCGGCGATGGGGGACTGATGGCGAGCGGACTGCGATCGGGACTGCGGCGATGGGCGGCCGTGTTGCGGGCGATCGTTGGCGTCCCGGATTACGAGCGATACGTCGCGCACATGCGGGCAACGCATCCGGGTGCAGCGGTCCTTTCGCCGACGGAGTTCTTCGCGGTGAGGCAGCGAGAGCGGTTCGAGTCGCCGGGGGGAAAGTGCTGTTGACGCGGGCCCTGAGTCGCTGGTCGTTCACGGCGTTTGCATCGCGGCGACGTCACCGGCCACTCGAGGCGGGAAGTCTTAACGGGGGAACTACAATTCCACGGATAACTGCAGATAACTCGGATCGTTCGTCGTGGCGTTCAGGGCTCCCCGTAGCCGACCGAGGCAGTATCCGCCTTGATCCTTGAAGGCGATCATAAAGGATCTGGCACCACCTGAGAGGGTGAAATGTCGATCCTCAACTCGCAGTGTGTCTGAACGCCGAGCAGTTACCCAACCGCTCCGTGCGCTCCGTGACTCCTGTTCATCAGCGTTTACCGTTGCGGACATGACAGCGGGGATGTTTACAGGAGTCACGGAGCGCACGGAGAATGTGGGAACGGCGGAAGGTCTAATCGCCAAAGCCTGACCACCTTGTACTCGAACGTGAGATTCTGCCGACCTGCCGCTCAAAATCCTCGTCCAACCGGTGCCAGATCTTTGATAATCGCCTCCTTGAAATCGGAAGAATTGTAGTTCACCCGTTACGAATCTCCCGATAGAGGGGCATCCTGGGCGGAAGATCCACAATCCGGATAACTCTTTGCCAGGCAACGTCCGCCGCGGCGACGTTAGGCCCGGTCGCTGTCGCCGTGATTGACAGCAAGCAGGAGCGGGCGCAGATTCGCTGACCCCTCCGGGCACGGCCGCACGGCTGTCCTGCACGAGGGCAACACAACAAAACAGGCGAGGATCGCAAATGAAGCGAATGATCGTAGTCGTGGCGGCGAGCATGTTCGTGGCGGGATGCGGGGCGTTGTTCAACGGCGGTCCGGCCCGGGTGAACTTCACGTCGACGCCTGACACTTCCGAAGTCTGGATCGACGGGGTTCGCCGCGGCACGACGCCGATCTTCCTCGAGCTGGACAAGAAGAAGGACCACACGGTGACCTTCAAGAAGGCCGGGTTCCAGGACATGACGAACCCGCTTCCGCGGTCGATCAAGGGCGTCTACGTCGTGCTCGACGTGCTCGGCGGACTGCTTCCCGTGGTCGTCGACGCGGCGACCGGCTCCTGGTACGTGCTGTCCACCGACCATGTGCACGGCGTCCTGCAGAAGATGTCGGGCCAGCTCACGCCGGAACAGCTCGAGCGCTACAAGGCAGGCGAGCCGCTCTCGCACTTCATCAACGCCGAGTCGCTCGTCGCGCGCTGAGCGTCAGCCAACAATTCCCCGGAGCTCGAACATGAGGCACAGCACCTTCCCGTTGACGATGGCCGCCGCGATCCTTGCGGCGGCCTGTCACTCGTACAAGCCGCTGCCGCATCCCGCGTCGGCGGTCGGCAAGACGGTGAAGGTCCAGTTTTCCGTCCCGCGGACTCTCGTCGCGGTCCGGGGGGCCTCCGGGGACTCGCTGTTCTCACAGGTCTCCGCCCTGAGGGGACGGGTGGTCGACGCCACCGGCGACACGATGCATGTCGTGCTGCTGCGGGTCACCGACACGGCGCTCGAACATCAGGTACCGCCGGGGATGACGGTCACCGTCGTCCCCGATCCGAGCGTCGCCGTCGACGTGCTGGAACTCGATGAAGGGAAGACCGCGGCATTCGCCGGCGGGACGATTGTCGCGGTCTCCGCGCTGCTTGTGGTGACGCTGGTCGTGGCGCTGGTGAGCGTGGCGGGCGCGAACTGATCCATCGCCCGGCCGGTCACCGGCCGGGAACGTTAGGCACGAACATCTCCGCGACGGGCCGTGATCCTCACGGCCCGTCGCTCGTCTTCTGGATATGGCCGGTGGTCCCGCTTTCCAGGAGGGAGACAGTGACGGGCAGGCGCGATCGCAGGCAGTTCCTCAAGGATCTCACTCTCGCCGCCATGGCGACGGCGACCACCGGCGCGGCGGCGCCGCGGCTCGGGCGCAGGGCGGTCGCGCCGGCCCGGCGACGCGCGAGCGGGCCGCGACCATTCAACGTCGTGGCGATCGGCGACTCGATCGTCTGGGGGCAGGGGTTGCCCGCGGAGGCGAAGTTCACCTCGCTGACGCGTAGCTGGCTCGAGGAGCGGCTGGGGCGCCCGGTGACGCTGACGGTGTTCGCGCACTCCGGCGCGGTGATCCGACGCCGCCCCGACGACAGCGCCTGCACCTACAAGACAGTGTACGCCGGCGAGCCGCCGAACCTCGCGCCCTCGATCATCGCCCAGGCCTGGTGGGCGGCGGGGCGGGCGAGGAGGAGCTGCGCAGGGGGGCCGACGCCGCCCGCGCCTAACGATGAGATCGACCTCGTCCTCCTCGACGGAGGGATCAACGACGTCGACATCGTCCACATCCTCAACCCCGCATATTCCAGCCTCGCCGCGCTGACGCGGAAGAAGTGCCGGACGGGGATGGTCTCCCTGCTCGGCGACGTCGCGCTGCTCTTCCCGAACGCGAAGGTGGTGGTCACCGGCTACTACCCGATCGTCTCCGAGGAAAGCGACGTCAGCGTCCTCGGACCCGCGCTGCTCAACGTCGGCGTGCTCGGCGTTCCCTCGCAGTTCACCGCCTTCGCCCGCAAGTACGGCGGCGAACCGCAACTGCGCCGCCGCCTCGCCGCGCAGAGCCTCGTGTTTCATCGCACCGCGACCGAGTCGTACGTTGCCGCCGTGGCCAGGGTCAACCAGGCATTCAACCGCGACTACCGCTTCGTCGACCCGAACTTCGCCCCGCAAAACGCGATCGGCGCCCCAGATTCCTGGCTCTGGCCGGTGAACGCCGACGATCCCGCCAAGGCTTCACGCATCGCCGAGTGCACCGACCGTTACGGGCTGGTGAGCCTCCTCCCTGACGCGGGAAAGTGCCGCGCGGCGTCGATGGGCCACCCCAACGTCGCGGGCGCGGCGGCGTACGCGGCGGGGATCGTTAGGCAGCTGGAGACGCTGGT
>DASSZC010000248.1:0-6405 GCA_035702925.1 Gemmatimonadaceae bacterium
CATGCGAACGATCGGATATCTCGGGCAGCTCGACAAGCTTGTAGGCGTTCCGGTCACCACTCGCAATTGGAACACGATAAATGCGATCTTGCGCGTGTTGAACGATCAACCGCTCGCGCGAGGGAGTGCGTCGCGACCGTAATCCCGCCCGTCACGTTCCCCCCATGCTTCCCCGCATCCGCTGAATGACAGCTTTCCGCCGCGCGGCGACGAGGGTGGGCTGCGCCGTCGCCGCCGTGACGGGCGGTGTCCTCCTTGTGATTCTTCACCGCCCACTCTTTCTCGTTGCGGGGGTGCTTCTCGTCTACGTCGCGATCGTGGTCGCCGTGGACGACTGGCGCTCGCGGCGGGATCGCCGCACCTTCGAGGCGCACCACGGCGCGTCAGGCCGGCGGCTGATCCTCGTCACCTCGCGGAGCCCGAACTGGGAGAGCTACATCGCCGAGCACTGGCTGCCGAAGTATGGCGACATCGCCGTCGTCCTCGACTGGTCGGAGCGCAGCGGCTGGCCTCGCGGCTCGGCGGCGCCTCCCGAAGTGGCGCTCTTCCGGCGCCACGGCGGTCGCCATGACTTCAACCCGCTCGCGATCGGCGTTCCACGTCGCGGACGGGTGCGGGTCGTGCGCTTTCATCAGGCGTTTCGCGACTTCAAGCACGGGCACGACGACGCGCTCCGCGCAGCGGAGCGCGAGCTCGAGTCGCTCGCCGGCTGGTTGCGAGCGTGACCGAGGGGCCGGGCGCCGCCCACATCCGACAAGGGGGATACAATGGTCAGGCAGCACATCTTCGTCACCGCGGCGTTGCTCGGATCGGTAGCGCTTGCGCCGGCCATCCCGACCGTCGGTCATGACGCGCGCGGAATCGCGCAGGCGCAAGTCACAGCGCCCGCCCGAGCAGCCGCCGCGGCTCCCTCCGACAGCCTCAAGGTCGTCCTGCTCGGCACCGGCGCCGGGCCATTGGTCAACCTGCAGCAGTACGGCGCGAGCACCCTCGTCGAGGCGGGGGGACAGCGGCTCCTCTTCGACTGCGGTCGCGGGGCCACGCTTCGGCTCGTGCAGGCCGGCGTCCCGGTCGGCTCCATCACACGGGTGTTCCTGACGCACCTGCATTCCGACCACCTGCTCGCCCTCCCCGATCTGTTGCTCACCGGTTGGTCGGCGGGTCGGCGCGCCGGTCCGCTCACGGTCTGGGGACCGGCGGGTACGCGCGCCATGATGGAGCACCTGCTGGAAGCATTCGACTTCGACATCCGCACGCGGCGCGATGTCGACGAGCACTTTCCCGCGGCAGGCATCACGGTGGTGAGTCACGACATCATCCGGGACTCCGTCGTCTTCGCGGAGAATGGCCTGACGGTCACCGCGTTTCTCGTCGACCACGGCGTGGTGAAACCGGCGTTCGGGTACCGCGTCGACTACCGCGGGCGTTCGGTGGTGCTGTCAGGAGACACGCGCGTCTCGGAAAACCTCATTCGCCACGCACAAGGCGTCGACGTGCTGATACACGAGGTGATCGATCCCGACGTGCTTCGTGCCCGCGTCGACCATCCGAGTGCGGCGACGATCGACGCGATCATCGCGCACCACACGTCACCCGCCGAGGCGGGGACGGTGTTCCGGCGCGTGGCGCCTCGTCTCGCCGTCTACTCGCACGCGCCGAACACGCCGCGGGTGCTGGCGCAGACGCGAACGACCTACACGGGACCCCTGCAGGGGCCGGAAGACCTGCTGACGATCTTCATCGGCGCCGAGATCCGGGTCGAGCACCATGCGCCGGTGCAGTAACAAGCGTTCGGTTCAGTCTGGAGAAAGGGCCTGCGCACGACGAGGCACCGTCCGGTCTTGCCTGATAGCGCCTGGGGAAAAGCCCCGCATCTAGTTACACGAAATTCCCATCGCGCGGGCTTGGGACTCTCCCCACTGGCGACCCGCGGTCGGCCGCAGTGGGAGCCTCGCGACGACATCGGCCGGAGCAGGCGGAGGAGCTATGAGTCACCTCGAACTGAGCGCGCACATGACAGTGCGCCCCGGCTGCCTCGAGGGCTTCAAGAAGCAGGCGGCTGAGCTGATTCGCATCACGAAGGAGCAGGACACGCGAACGCTGCGCTACGACTGGTTCCTCAGCAGCGATGGGACAGAGTGCGAGGTTCGCGAGGCGTACACCGGGCCGGAAGGGCTGATCGAGCACAACACCCACATCCTCGAGGCTCGCACCAGGCTCTTCAAGGACTACGCGGACGATCACTTCATGACGGTGTACGGAGACCCCTCGAAGCAGCTTCTCGACCTGCTCGGTGTCCACAAGGTCGGCTTCAAGTGGTTCTCCTTCATGCAGGGGCTGGAAAGCGCTGCCGTGCTGCCGGCAGGTATCTCCGCGGAGGCGGCCGGAGTCCCGCAGCCAGCGTAGGACGCAAGCTGCGTCAGACACGGACCCAATAGCTCACGACCTGAGCCGGCCATCACCCGACTCTTGGCCCGCGCCGAGGATGCCCCTCTAGGGTGACACTCGTAACGGGTGAACTGCAATTTGGGGGATTTCAAAGATCACAGCGGATCCGACCTCGGTCCGTCACGAGGAGCGCCGCACGCCACCACGAACGATCCGCGTGATCCGTAGTGGGCGATTATGAAGGATCTGGCACCACCTGAGAGGGTGAAATTCGATCCTCAACTCGCGGTGTGTCTGAACGCCGAGCAGTTACCCAACCGCTCCGTGCGCTCCGTGACTCCTGTTCATCAGCGTTTACCGTTGCGGACATGACAGCGGGAATGTTTACAGGAGGCACGGAGCACACGGAGAATGCGGTAACGGCGGAACGTCTAATCGCCGAAGCCTGACCACCTTGTACTGGAACGTGAGATTCTGCCGACCTGCCGCTCAGCATCCTCGTCCAACCGGTGCCAAATCTTTGATAATCGCCTCCTTGAAATCGGAAGAATTGTCGTTCACCCGTTACGAGCGTCCCGATAGAGGGACGTCCACGGTGGAGGGACGCCAAAATCCGGATCGCCGGTACTATACCTGCGCCACGTAGTCCCGTCCCTTCCACGCCACGCGCCGCCCCCGAGCGATCGCGCCGACGAAGATCCAGAGCAGTACGGCCGCGCCTAACGGGAAGGTGAGGGCGTAGAGCGGCGACCGGCCGGCGCGGAGGTAGACGGCGGTCCACCCGAGCAGCATGGCGACCATCGTCGCCGAGACCCAGACCTGTGCGACGGCAGAAAGTGGCGCGCCGAGCAGCCAGCCGGCGAAAACGAGGCAGGGCCCCAGCTCGGCGACCGGGAACGCCGTCAGGCCTAACGGGAAGAGGAGCCGCAGCAGCCGGTGCGGGGGGATGGCGTCGATCCCGCCGGCGAAGACGTTCTTCCGCCAGCCGCGAACGATGCCGCCGAGCGAGGTGTACATGCGCGTCGAGAGCTGCGCGGTGCCGAGGACGAGGGCGGTGCGCTGGCCGCCGGTGAAGAGGCGCTGGGCGAGCATCAGGTCCTCGGCCACCCTGTCGCGGACCGACTCGTGGCCGCCGATCGCCTCGTAGGCGCTGCGGGTGATCGCGATGAACTGGCCATTGGCGATCTTGTCCCAGCGGCGCCGCGAGCGATTCACCGTCTCGGTGCCGCCGTAGCGCATCGTGAGCATGGTGAACACCTGCGCCTGGAGCACCACCTCCCAGAAGTTCCCCATCTCCTGAGTCCCGGCGACGGTGACCATCCCCGCGTCGCGCGACCGCATCGCGTTGACGGTGCGCGCGAGGAGGTCGGGGGCATGGGTCGTGTCGGCGTCGATGAAGCAGAGGATCTCGCCGCCCGCCGCGCGAGCGCCGGCCTGGCAGGCCCACGGCTTCCCGAACCAGCCGGGCGGGAGCTCCGGCGCGGGCATGACGCGGGCACGCGAGTCGACGGCAGCAATCCGCGCGGCGATCGCCGCGGTGGCGTCACGCGAGTGATCGTCGACGACGATGACCTCGAGCCGCGGCCAGGTCGTCGCCAGCACCGAGCGGAGGCAGCGTTCGATGTTCGCCTCCTCGTCGCGAGCGGGGATGATCACGGAGAGGCGCGGCGGATCGGCCGGAGGGGCGGCGCTCTCATCGTCGAGCGATCGCGAGTCGGCGGCCCGCCACGCCGTCACCAGCGGCGCGACGATCCAGGGAAGCGAGAGCGCCAGCCCGCCCAGGAGCTCGAATTGCCTAACGGTCACCGGCCTCGGTGCGCCGCGCACGGCCGAGCACCGCGGCAACCGCGAGATCCCCGGTCACGTTCCCCGTCGTCCGGAACATGTCGGGGATCGTGTCGACACCGAGAAGGACGCCGATCCCCTCGACCGGTACCCCGGCCGCGGCGAGCACGGGGACGAGGACGAGGATCGAACCACCGGGGATCGCCGGGATGCTGAATGTGGTCAGCGCGATGGTGACGGCGATCGTCGCCAGCTGGAGGGGCCCGAGCGCGACGCCGAACAGATGGGCAACGAAGATCACGCTCACCGTCTGCGCGACAGCGCTCCCGGCGCGGAAGGTGGCGGTCGCGAGGGGGAGGAAGAACCCGGTGATCGCCGGCGGGAGGAGCATCCGGTCGCGCGCCGTCTCGATCATCAGCGGGAGGGCAGCGAGCGAGGAGCGCGAGCCGAACGCCACCGCCTGCGCGGGGAGCGCGGCGCGGGCGAAGCGCGCGAGCGGCATTCGCCCCCCGATCGCCGCCAGCGGATAGAGCACCACCGCGGCGAAGGCGACGGTCAGCACCACCGCGACGACGATGTACGAGACGAGGGCACCGGCCGCCGACCCCCCGACGCGCACCGCAAGCGGGATCGCCAGGGCGAACACGCCTAACGGCGCGAGGGCGAGGATCCAGCGGACGAGCAGGATCATGGCGTCGTTGATCCCCTCGAAGAACCGGATGACCACGGCGCCACGCTCGGGGGCGACGCGGGCGAGGGCGATTCCCGCGGCGAGCGCGAAGACGATCAACGGCAGGATCGCGCCATCGCTCGCCGCCTTGAAGGGATTCGCCGGCACGAGGTCGACGATCCACTGCCCGACCGACGGGATCGATGCCGCGGCTGGCGCGACACTGGTCGCCGAGGCGCGGAGCGCCGCGGTCGCCGCCGGATCGATCGGGACGAGGGCGAAGAGCGGTGGCGCCAGCAGCGCGGCGAACGTCGCCCCGGCGAACAGCACGGCGAGGAAGAGCACGAGCGCGCGGACACCGACCGTGCCGACGGTGCGTGGATCGGGGGCCGTCGCGACGGCGACGACGAGGCTGGCGACGACGAGCGGGATCACCGTCATCCGGATCGCGCTGACGAAGAGCGCGCCAACCGGTTCGGCGATCGCCAGCGCGATGCGCGTCGCGCTCGCGCCGCTCGCAACGAGGAGCATGCCGAGCGCGAACCCGGCGATGAGTCCGATCAGGACCTGTGCGGCCAGCGGGAGGCGCGGCCCGCGCGCGTTGGTGGGAAGAGACACGCGCCAATCTCGCCCGCCGTCGCGATGCGCGTCCAGTGCATCGCGCACGATGCGTGGACGCGAGTGCCGCGGATAGGAAGAGCGCCCCACTCGCGTGGGGCGCTCTTCTCACGGCGAGGCGCGGTCAGCGACCGCCGCCCTTGCTCCCCGAGCCACCGGATCCGCCTGACGAGCCCCCCGATCCGCCGCTCGAACCGCCGCTCGACCCGCCGCTCGAACCGCCGGAGCCACCCGAGCCACCGCTCGAGCCGCCCCCGCCCATTCCGCCCGAGCCGCCCTTCGATCCTCCGCCCGAGCCGCCACCCGACCCGCCCGACGACCCGCCGCCGCCCATTCCGCCCGAGCCGCCGGAGCCGCCCTTCGACCCGCCCGACGACCCGCCGCCACCCGAGCTTCCACCGCCACCCGAGCTGCCGCCGCCACCGGCGGCGCCGAAGCCGCCGCTCGAGCCGCTGCTTCCCGACGATCCGCTGCGACTGCTCGATTCGATGTCGCTGTCAGCCTCGTCACCGATCCGCTCGCTGCTGTCGCCCGAGGAGCCGCTCGACGCGCCCTTCGTCGCCGAGCTGCCGATTCCTTCGTCACCCATGTTGCCGCGATCCGTGCGGCTGCCCAAAGACTCGCTGCTGCCTGACGATCCGCTGCCAGACGATCCGCTCATTCCGCCCTGCGAGCCCTGGTCTTTTTCCCGATCCGCCATGGTGTGTAACCTCCATGCTGCGTAAGGATGACTCCGGCGTGCGCACCTGCCCGGCATTCGTGTCGCTGCGGTGCCCGCCGTTGGGAAGGGCCCGAGCCGCAAGGCAAGTGCCACTTGCATGGGCCAACGCCGTTGACCGTGTTCGCGGCGCCCGGTACGTTGCGCACTCCATCATGTCAGCGACCGCACGATCCAGAACACATCCGCGCGCCTCGTTGCGCCGGCCACCGTCACTCGGGCCGGG
>DASSZC010000393.1:0-2893 GCA_035702925.1 Gemmatimonadaceae bacterium
TCCGTGGTGCCTGACGAGGGACTGGGAGCGTGTCTTGTTTCCTCTCTCCTTGTGACGGCTCCCGGTCAAGTGCCGGTTGTGTGCAAATCGCTGCTGGGTGGCGGATGATTTAGCGGCGCGGCGGCGCGTGCGTTTGGGGGAAGTGGAAGTTGCGAGTGGTGGCGCGGCGATCACGTTGCGACGCTTCGCCCACGTGTCGTTAGGATCCCCCGTGAGGGAGCAGACGAGGCGGAGATCGCTCGCCTCGTTTCACAGCCCGTCCCCGCGCCTCTCTCGCGAACTCCGACGATCGACTACATTCGCCCCATGCCCCTCCCCGCGACCCGCCCGCAGGACCAGCCACTGCACGAAGACGTTCGCTGGCTGGCCGGAACCCTCGGCCGGGTGATCCAGCGACTCGAGGGCGACGATGCCCTGCGCATCGTCGAGGAGCTGCGGCAGGCGTGCCGGGCGCGGAGGCAGGGGAGCGAAGATGCGCCGACCCTCGACGAGCTGGTCGCGCGGGTCAGCGAGCTCCCCGTCGAGCTCTCGGCGCTCGCTGCCCGCGCGTTCACCCTGTTCTTCCTGCTGATCAACACCGCGGAACAGGTGCACCGGGTGCGGCGCCGCAACACTTACCTGCGGCGCGACGACGACACTCCGCAGCCGGCGTCGGCGCGGTGGACGATGCGGAAGCTGCGCGAGATGGGGCGCGGCGCGGGAGAGGTCGCCGAGGCGCTGACGCGGCTCGACGTCAACCCGGTGCTCACCGCGCACCCGACGGAGTCGACGCGGCGCACCCTCCTCGGGCTGCAGGCGCGCGTCGCCGATCTCCTGCTCCGGCGCGAGTTCAGCTCACCCGCCGAGCGGCGAGCGATCGAGGATTCGCTCGAGGGCGAGGTCGAGCTGCTCTGGCTCACCCCCGAGGTCAGGCAGGACCGGCCGACGGTGCTCGACGAGGTGAGCACGGTACAGTGGTACCTCGAGACGCGGCTGCTCGACGCGAGCGCGCGGACACACGACGCGGTGGTCCGCGCGTTCGAGGAGGAGTTCGGGCGCTGCGACGAGACCATCCGCCTGACGGTCCCGATCCGCTTCGGCTCGTGGGTCGGCGGGGATCGCGACGGCAATCCCTTCGTCACCCCCGAGACGACGCTCGCCGCCGCGCGCCGCGCGAGCCACGTCATCCTCGGCCGCTATCGGCGCGGGGTGGATGAGCTGATCGAGAAGCTCTCGATCGGGTCGAACATCGCGCCGCCGACGCGCGAGCTGCTCGAGTCGCTCGAGCAGGATCACGCCGCGCTCCCGCACGTCTGGGATACCAACCGCCGCCGCAACTCCGACGAGACCCTTCGCCTGAAGCTGAGCTTCATCGGCGCGCGACTCGATGCGGCGCGCCGGCTCGTCGCCTCGCGCGACGCGGGGCGTGAGATCGCGGAGCCGGCCGCCTACGAGAACGTGGCCGCGTTCGAGCGGGATCTCCTCCTCGTCCGCGACTACCTCGTCACCGCCGGCGCGTCCGAGGCCTGTCGCACGAGCTTCGACCCCCTGTTCGCGCTCGTCCGCGCGAATGGCTTTCACGGCTACGCGCTCGACGTCCGCGACCACGCCGACTCTCACGACGCGGCGCTCGCCGACATCGCCGGCCACATCGGGCTCCCGCCCTTCGACGGGGAAGCGCTTCGCAACGAGCTGCGCGGCAGCCGGCCACTCGTCGGCGCGCGCCTTCCCCTCGCCGAAGCGACGCAGCGCGTGCTCGACACGATGCGGGCGATCGGGACGATCCAGGAGGAATCGGGACAGGCCGCGGCGCAGACGTACATCATCTCGATGGCGCGCACACCGGAGGACATGCTCCGCGTCCTCCTCCTCGCGCGCGAGACGGGGCTCGTCGACCTCGCCGCCGAGCCGCCGGTGTCGCGTATCGACGTCGTCCCCCTCTTCGAGACGCTGGACGACCTCGAGAACGCGCCGGCGGTGATGCGCACGCTGTTCAACGACGCCGTCTACTCGCGGCAGCTGGCCGCGCGCGGGCGCCGGCAGGAAGTGATGATCGGCTACTCCGATTCGGGGAAGGATGCCGGGATGATCGCCTCGTCGTGGGCGCTCTATCGCGGCCAGCAGAAGCTGAGCGACGTCTGCGAGGAGGCGGGGATCGCGCTCAAGCTCTTTCACGGGCGTGGAGGGAGCGTCGGCCGCGGCGGCGGGTCCCCCGTCTACCGCGCCCTCGCGGCGCTCCCGCCTAACGTTGGCGGCGGGGCGCTCAAGATCACCGAGCAGGGGGAGATCATCTCGCAGCAGTTCGGGCTCGCGCCGATCGCCGAGCGCACGCTCGAGGTCACGCTCTCGGGGACGCTGCTGCACGAGTTCACCGATTGGCGCAGCGACGTCGATCCGGCCGAGGTGCAGAGCTTCCGCGAGGCGATGGCGATCCTCTCGGCACGATCGCTCGATCTCTATCGCGAGCTGGTGCACGAGAACCACGTGCTGTTCGACCTCTTCCTCGAAGCCACACCCGTCGGCGAGCTCGCCGGTGCGCGCTTCGGCTCGCGTCCCGCGTACCGGCCGGGAGCGAAGAAGGGGATCGAGGGGATCCGCGCGATCCCCTGGCAGTTCGGGTGGACGCAGATCCGGTTGATGCTCCCCGGCTGGCTCGGTGTCGGCACCGCGCTCGCCGAGTTCGGAACGCGTCCCGACGGTCTCGCCCAGCTGCAGCGGATGGCGACGGCCTGGCCCTTCTTCGACGACATGCTCGCCAAGATCGAGATGGTCTGCGCGAAGACCGACCTCGAGATCGCGCGCGCCTACGTCGAACGGTTAGGCGGGGACCGGCAGCTCTTCGAGCGGCTGGAGGCGGAGTTCGCGCTGACGGTGGAGTGGCTGCTGAAGATCCGCGGCAGCGACGAGATGATCA
>DASSZC010000345.1:0-6318 GCA_035702925.1 Gemmatimonadaceae bacterium
CGACCCCGATCGATTTAGGATCAATCTTGACTAATTCGGCCAGCGGATCCTGCAGGCGGCGGGCGATCGAGACGGCGCCGCGAATCGAGACGTCGAGCTCGGGCAGCTCCTCGCGGGCGACGTCGCTCGCCGAGTAGACCGAGGCACCGGCCTCGTTGACGACGACCACGGTCGTCGCGTTCCCCGTCGCCGATCGTGCGAGCGCCTCGCGCACCAGCGTCTCGGTCTCGCGCGACGCGGTGCCATTCCCGATCGCGATCAGCTCGGCCCCGGTGCGGGTACGCAGCCGCTCGAGTGCCGCCGCGAAGTTCTCCGGCTGGTGCAGGTACCAGGTATCGATCGCCTCGACCGCGCCCGTGCGCGAGACCGCCGCGACCTTCACCCCCGTGCGGAAGCCGGGGTCGAGCCCGATCACCCCGCGCGAACCAGCGGGCGGCGCCAGGAGCAGCTGCTCGAGGTTCATCCCGAAGATCGCGATCGCTTCCTCGTCGGCGCGCGCCTTCAGCTCCAGCCGCAGCTCGACCTCGATCGACGGCGCGAGCATCCGCTTGTAGGCATCGGCCGCGACGAGCTTCAGCTGCTCGCGCGCGCTCTTCCCGCGCGAGATCTCCCCATCCAGGCGCGTGACGATCTCCTCCACCGGCGCGGCGATCGTCCAGACGAGAAATCCTTCCGCTTCACCGCGGCGGATCGCGAGCACGCGATGCGAAGGCAGCGTGCCGAGCTTCTCGCTGAAGTCGTAATAATCCTGGAACTTCGAGACCTCCTTCTCCTTCCCGCTCGCGACGCTGGCGCGCAGCACCCCGCTCGACCGCGTGCTGTCGCGAACCCACGCGCGCACGGCGGCATCTTCCGCAACCCGCTCGGCGAGGATGTCGCGCGCGCCCTGGAGCGCCGCGTTCGCGTCCGTTACCTCGCGCTCCGCGCTCACGTACGCCGCGGCGGCATCGATCGCCGCGGCGTCGGACAGCGATCCGCTCCACAGCGTCTCGGCCAGCGGCTCGAGGCCGCGTTCGCGGGCGATCGTCGCGCGCGTGCGCCGCTTCGGCTTGTAGGGGAGGTAGAGATCCTCGAGCGCCTGCTTCGTCGTCGCCCCACCGATCTTCGCCGAGAGCTCGGGCGTGAGCTTCCCCTGTTCGTCGACCGACTTGAGGATCGCGGCCCGCCGCTCCTCGAGCTCGCGCAGGTAGTCCGCGCGCTCGCGCACGTCGCGGAGTTGCACCTCGTCGAGGGCCCCCGTCGCCTCCTTCCGGTAGCGCGCGATGAACGGGAGGGTGTTGCCTTCGTCGAACAACGCGAGCGCGCCGGCGACCTGGCGGGGATTGAGCGAGAGCTCGGTGGCGACCTGCTGGACAAGCGACGGTGAGAGCACGGCGTTCGGGGGGCGGTGAGGGGGCGGGAAACGCGTTGAAGCCGGATGGCGGCGGCCAGCGGCCGCGCACCGAAGAGGGCGCGAAAGGTCGTCCCTTTTCGCCCCGGATGAAAGCCCTTGACGGCGATGAAAAACTGGCACCCGGACCCGGTTACACCTGTCCGATCTGGCGCGTCCTCATCGAGACAGGAGAGGCAGATGAGCGAGACCGTCGCGGCGCGGTGGGAAGAGTACAACGAAGCGGGGCGACGCTCGGTCGGCCTCGGCCAGCTGGCCGAGGCCGAAGAGCTGTTTCGGGCTGCCGTCCGCGAGGGCGAGCAGCTTGGCGCCGACAGCCCCCACCTGGCAACGAGCCTCAATGCGCTCGGGCAGTTGCGCCTGCAGGCAAAGGATGTCGCGGAAGCCGAGAGCTGCTTCACCCGCGCCCTTGCCATTCGGCAGCAGAAGCATGGGCCGGATAGCCACGCGATAGTCCCCTCCCTCAACAACCTCTCAGCGCTTCACGACGCGAAGGGTGAGTCCGACAAGGCCGTCGAGCTGCTCAAGCGTTCGCTGCAAATCTCGGAGAAGGCGCTCGGGGGCTCGCACCCCGAAGTCGCCCTCGCCCTGAACAACCTCGCGAAGCTGTACTTCAAGCGCCGCGATTTCTCCAAGTCCGACCGCGTCCTCCTCAAGCTGCTCGAGACCAAGCGCGCCCTCGGCAAGGATCACCCCGAAGTCGCCACCGTCCTCGGCTCGCTCGCCAAGCTCCGTCAGGCGGTCGGCAAGCACGGCCCCGCCGAGCAGCTCTGGCGGCAGGCGCTGGGGATCCGCGAGCGCGCCTTCGCGCCTAACGATCCGATCCTGGCGACGACGCTCGAGAACGTCGCCGACTGCTGCGCCGCCCAGGACGGAAAGCTCGGCGACGCGATCGCGCTGCGTGAGCGCGCGATCGCGATACGGGAGACGGCGATGGGGGGCGCACATCCATCGCTCGCCTCCGCGCGTGCGAAGCTCGACGAGCTGCGCGCCCGCCCCGGTGCCGCGGCGGCAGCGGCGACGACGAAGGCGCCGCCTCCCCCGCGGACCTCACAGGAGGTGCCCAGCCCACTGCTCTCGGCGGAGGTACCGCCCTTCCCCGGGGTGACGCCGAGTGTGCCCACGCCGGACCTGCCGTGGATCCAGCTCGACGCCGAGCCGACTGGCGAGCGTCCCCCCGCGCGCCTCGAGCTGATGGGAACGGAGCCGCCGCCGGTCGCGAGCCCGCGACGGGCGCTCGATCGCACGCCCTCGGCGACACCGCGTCCACCGGTGATTCCCGCGCAGATCCCGCCGATGCCGAGGCGCGGATCGAGTGAGCTTGTCTTCACCGACTCGCTCGCGCCGGAAGCGACGCCCCCACAGCCGCGCCATCCCGATCGCGGCGTTCGCCGCGCGGCGCCCCCGCCGCCGGCACGTGCCGCGCGTCCGCGCACCCCGCCGCGGAGCCATGCCGGTCCGTCGCGCGCGCACGTGCGGATGCCGCCGACGATGACGGAATCCGATGGCCGGTCGA
The DNA here is from genome assembly GCA_035702925.1 of Gemmatimonadaceae bacterium. GTDB lineage: Bacteria > Gemmatimonadota > Gemmatimonadetes > Gemmatimonadales > Gemmatimonadaceae > JABFXC01. Next base: position 2,907 of record DASSZC010000345.1, read on the forward strand.
AGAAGGCCCTTCTCGTCGCACTCGTGCTCGTCGCGATCGCCGGCGCCGGGGGCTGGTTCGCCTTCAACCGGAAGACTTCCACTCCGGCGACCTTGCTCGCGGCCCCGGTTCCCCGGTCCGAAGCCGGGCGCGCGGCGACGTCCCCCGTGACGTCCCCCGCGGCGATTGCACCAGTCGCGGCGACTCCAGTATCGAGACCGTTCGCGGACAGCGCGAACACGACGCGCGCCGCGAAGCAGAAGCCGGCGCTCGCGCGTGAGTCGACGCCGAAGCTCGAGGCGGACCTCGCCACCCCGGCCATCCCCGCGAGCGTCGACGTCGACGCGGTGACTCGCCGGATCGAGCAGTCGACGAAAGCGAAGGTCGATAGCGCCGAGAAACCGCGCATCGAGGTCAAGCCGATCTTCAGGAAGCCCTAGCGGTCTCTTCCCAATCGGCGCCCGCCACACTACTATCGTGGCCGATGCGCGGGGGGGTAGGCCCGCGCGTCACCCCCCGTCGCGCCTCGCGGCGCGCCATCAGATCCCCCGCAGACCGTCGTCGTGCAACGCGGTCCGTAATACGACATTCGGAGGACGCACATGCATTTCCGTCCCGGACGGACCCTCGCGCTCGCAGCAGTGCTGGCCGCGCCAGCCGCCCTGCAGGCCCAGGGATTCGGCCTCAATGAGATCGGCTCGTGCGCCGTCTCGCGCGCATCGGCGACCACCGGTGCGCCCTGCCAGGACGCATCGACGATCTTCTGGAATCCAGCGGCGGGCACGCGGCTTCCGAAGGGGATCACCGCCTACGGCGGGCTCGCCAGCATTCAGGTCGGCGGTGACTTCACTCCCGACTTCAGCGCGACAGGCCACTCCTATCGCCCGAACATCCCGACCGCGTTCCCCCCGCACCTCTTCGTGAACTGGAATGGGGCGGGACGCTATGCCGCGGGGCTCGGCGTGTATGTCCCGTACGGCCTGACGTCACAGTGGCGCGATGACTTCCCCGGCCGCTTCTCGGCGAAGCGCGCCTCGATCGCGACGATCTACGTGCAGCCGAACCTCTCGGTCGCGCTCACCCCGAGCTGGTCGATCGGCGGTGGTCCGATCGTCGCTCATTCGACGGTCCAGCTGTCGCAGTCGCTCGACCTCTCGTCGCAGCGCCTGCCTAACGGTGGCGGGCTCACGTTCGCGAGCCTTGGCGTCGTCCCGGGGACAGAGTTCGGTCGCGCCTTCCTCAAGGGGAGCGCGATGGGCTATGGCTTTCACGTCGGTGTGCACGGGACGATCGGCAGCAGCATCCAGGTAGGTGCGCGCTACCTCTCGTCGATCCAGTTCAAGTACGACGACGCGAACGCGCGCTTCGTGCAGCTGGCGACGAACCTGGCCGTGCCCGACGCCAGCACCGGGGGGCAGATCGGCGTCCCCGCCGGAACGCCGTACGACATGTTCCTCGCCGCGCAGTTCCGGACCGGCGGCGCGCTCGTACCGCAGAAGGTGAAGACGGCGATCACCCATCCCGGACAGTTCGAGGCGGGGATCGGCTACACCGCGCCGACGGGGACGCTCGTCTCCTTCGACTACGGCTACATCCTGTGGAGCAAGTTCGGTGAGCTTCCGGTGAACTTCCAGGGCCCGGCGTCGGGGAGCAGCCGCACCCTGATCGAGGACTACCACAACTCGAGCTCCTACCGCTTCAGCGCCGAGCAGAAGTTCACGCGCTACTGGGACCTGACGGCCCGCGCCGGCTTCTCGCTGACGCAGACCCCGGCGCCGGACGAGACGGTCACCCCGCTCCTCCCCGACATGGACCGCCGGAACTTCGCTGCCGGCCTCGGCCTGCCGTTAGGCGGCCGCTACACCGTCGACGTCGGCTACCTCCACGTCGACACCCAGGGCCGCCGCGGCCGCATCATCGAGCGGACCTCGTACAGCCAGACGGCCGCGCAGCTCAACGGCGGCTTCTATCGCCTGAACGCGAACATCCTGTCGCTCAGCCTCAAGGCGAGCCTCTGATCGCCCGACCCCGGAGACAGCGAATGAATCATACGAAGCTTCGCGTCGGCGCCATTGCCGCCGTCGCGATCACCCTGGCGGCGGTTGCCTGCACGGACGACTCGGTCACCGTCCTCGCGCCGGCACCGGCCGCCAACCCGATCTTCCAGCGCTATGTCGCGTTAGGCAACAGCATCACCGCCGGCTACCAGTCGAGCGGGATCAGCGACTCGACGCAGAAGGAGAGCTACGCGAAGCTGGTTGCCGAGCAGATGCACACCGGCTACGTGTATCCTCAGCTCGTCAACCCCGGTTGCCCGCCGCCGATCGCGAACTTCCAGACGCGCATCCGGACGAGCGGGGACACCATCTCGAACAGTTGCCGGCTCCGCAACCCGGCGACGACGCTGCTCGTGCAGAACAATGTCGCCGTCCCCGGCGCGACGTCGTTCGACCCGACGGCGCCGACGACGAAGGCGTCGAACATCCTCACGCAGCTGTTCCTCGGCGGAAAGACACAGGTCCAGCGCGCACTCGACGCGGAGCCGACGTTCGTCAGCGTCTGGATCGGCAACAACGACGTGCTCGACGCGGCGGCGAAGGGTGTCACCGTGTACCAGAACGCGACGGACGCAGGCTCCGTCGCGGTCAAGACCGCGCTCAACACGCAGGGGATCACCGATACGCTGACGTTCGTCGCGAACTACAAGAAGATGATCGACCAGCTGACGGTGCAGCCGAACCTGAAGGGGGTTCTCATCGGCGTGGTGAACGTCACGCAGATCCCCTTCATCTTCCGCGTCGACTCCCTGATCGCTGAACCGACGACGAAGGCCTACTTCGATGCGGCCGTCGGGCATACGACGACGATCACGCCCGATTGCGCGACGTCGAACGCGCTGGTCACGCTCGGCATGATCCAGTTCCTCAAAGCCAACCCGACGGCCCCGCTAAGCTGCACCAAGGGGCAGTGCCAACGGCGCCCGCGATCGGCGACTTCTTCATCCTCGACGTCGCCGACCAGGCGGTGTTCAACAAGGTCATCACCCGCTACAACGGCTACATCAAGGCGAAGGCCGACAGCCTCGGGTGGGCGTACCTCGATCCCAATCCGCTCCTCGCCGGCCTGAGAGGCGCCCCGGGCGGCATCCCGCTCGTTCCGGTGCTCTCCAGCGGGACCGCGACGTTCGGACCGTACATCTCGCTCGACGGTATCCATCCGAGCGGCAAGGCGCACCGCGCCATCGCAGCCGCGTTGATCTCGGCGATCAACACGAAGTACGGCACCTCGCTGGCGACGGTCACGCCGTAGCATTGCGAGGTTGAGCAGCAAGCGAACGGCGTCGAGGAGATCCTCGGCGCCGTTCGTCGTTCGTGGCGAGTGAGGGGGATGAGAGAACCGCGGGTAACTGCGGAACGGCGCCACCGAGGCACCG
>DASSZC010000070.1:0-4051 GCA_035702925.1 Gemmatimonadaceae bacterium
TTTTGCGAGCCACCGGGACACCGAGCCCGCCGAGACTGCACACAGGCCGATGTCGACGCACTACGGCCGAAAAGATCGGCGGCAAGTGGGTGAGATGGTCTCACCCCGCTTGCCCCCAAGTCGTTCGGGCCGGTGCAGAATGCTCAGCCCCTGCGGGGCTGTCCCGGTGCACTCGGTGTCCCGGTGTCTCCCAGTTACAGACTGTCACGACGCGTCGATGCTGAGGAGTAAGGCCGACATACCGGGAAGCCACCGGCCCAGAGGAACCGATCAGCAACAGCCGCCGTTCAACGCCTTGCCACCACCGCGTCGAGGTGAGCGTCGAGCGCGGCGACGACGCCGTCGCGCTCGATCCGGATCAGTGTTTCCGTCACCGCTTCGAGAAATCCTGGCACGGTCGTCAGGTCGGCGCCCCACAGCGACTCCGCGCTGCAGGCACGCTTCGCGACGCCGGCGAGCGCGGTTTCCGAGCCGTCGCTGTCGCGCCAGAGGGCGCGCACCTCGTCGGCGTGATCGTCGGCCGGGACGCGCTCCCCCGCCGCGCGCCGCGCGTCGGCCGCATCACCGCGCATGTAGAAGAGGAACGCCGCAAAGCCGAAAGCCAGCGACGCCGGAGCCTGCCCATGTCGTGCGGCATAATCGACGATCGACGGCACGACCCGCACCCGCATCTTCATCGTCCCCTGCAGGGTGATGTCGACGAGCTCGTGGCGGATGTACGGGTTGGCGAAGCGATCGAGCACCTCGCGCGCGAACTGCGCACCGCCCGCGACCCGCGTCGCCGATGAGATCTCGTCGAGCAGCGCGCGCCTGATGAACCGCCCGACCGCCGGGTGCTCGACCGCCTCGCGGACCGTCGTGCACCCGGCGAGCAGCGCGAGCGAGACCGAGATCGTGTGCGTGCCATTCAGCATCCGCACCTTCCTCATCCGGAAAGGCGTGATGTCGTGGGCGAGCACGATCCCGCTGTCGGCGTTGGTGAAGCCGAGCCGGTCGCCGATGTCTCCCTCGCCTCCGAAGTCACCACCGGTCGTCGGCAGCTCGATCGCGAACAGCCGGTACGCCTCGGCGGTGGTCAACATCGCGTCGTCGTAGCCTAACGCTGCCGCCAGCGTCGCCGCCTCCCCGGGCGCCGGTGCGCCGGGGACGATCCGGTCGACGAGGGTGTTGCAGAAGGGCACCCCCATGTCGAGCCACTCGGCGAACTCGGGCTCCACCCTCCACCGCGCGGCGAGGGTGAGCACCATCTCGCGCAGCTTGTCCCCGTTGTCCTCGATCAGCTCGCAGGGGACGACGACCACCCCCTGCTCGGCGTCGAAGTCCACCGCGCGCCCGCGCTCGAGGAGGAAGCGCGTCAGCTTCCCGGGGAACGACGGGGGCGGCGCGGCATCCGGGTCGCGGTCGTTGTTGTCGAGGGAGATCCCGACCTCTGTGGTGTTGGAGAACACCACGCGCAGCTCCGGGCTGCGCGCGCACTCGAGCACCGCGTCCCAGTCGCGCTGCGCCGAGAGGGCGCGGCTCACCGAGCCGACGATCCGATGCTCGACCTGCAGCTCGCCGTCGACGATCCCGCGCGACGAGAGCGTGTAGAGCCCATCCTGGTCGTTGATCCGTGCATCGCGACCGCTCTCCGTCGATCCGATGGCGACGATCCGTCCGTTGAACTCCCCGCGCCGGTTCGCCTCGTCGACGAAGAAGTCGATGAAGCCGCGGAGGAAGGCGCCGGTCCCGAACTGCACCGCGCGCTCGGGGAGGTCGAGCTGCGCCTCGCTCGGGACGATCAGCCCGGCGCCGGCGCCCAACCCTGGGGTGCGCAGCAGTGCGCGCGTCAACATCGGCAGCCTGCCCTTTCCGCTCACCTCAGCCCTCACTCCCAGACTTTTTCATATCCATTCCCACACCCATCCCCTCAGCCGCCAACGCCCGCGCCATGACCCTCGCATCGTCCATGTCGATCACATGCCGCGCGAATGTTCCTTCGGAGAACTAATAGCGTGTCGGCCGGTGTACAGCCCCTCGCCGACCTGTCGCTCGGGCAGCTGCGGGCGGTTCCGAAGGGTGAGGTTACGGCGGCTGTCGCTGATCGGTTCCTCTGGGCCGGTGGCCTCCCGGTATGTCGGCCTTACTCCTCAGCATCGACGCGTCGTGACAGTCTGTACTGGAAGACACCGAGACACCGAGTGCACCGAGACAGCCAGTAGGGCCCGAGCCGTTCGCACCGGCCGGAACGACTTTGGGGCAAGCGGGGCGAGATCATCTCACCCACTTGCCCCCAAAGTTTTCGGCTCTGGTGGACCGACCTCGCGCCGGTGTGCAGTCTCGGTGGCTCGGTGTCTCGGTGTCTCGCAAAAACAGACTGTCACGACGCCCAGGATGCTGAGGAGTAAGGCCGACAATCCAGGGCGCCCGCGGCCCAGAGGACCCGATCAGCAACCAGTCGCAGTTCAAAAGGCCAGCTTCGTTGAAAGACGATGACAGTAGTTAGGATACGATGTGGCCTCACCGATCCCATCCCTCCCCGACCTCCGCGACGAGGACATCCATGATCTCCTCGTCACCTTCTACGAGCGCGTCGAGCGCGATCCCCTCCTCGCGCCGTACTTCGCCGTCGTCGACATGCGCGAGCACATCCCGCGGATCGCGACCTTCTGGTCGACGATGCTCTTCCACACCGGCACCTACACCGGCAACGCCTTCCGTCCGCACCTCGAGATGCCCGGGCTCACCCCGGAGCACTTCGCCCACTGGCTGGCGACCCTCGAGCAGACGGTGGACGACGCGCACACCGGCATCAACGCCGAGCGCATGAAGGCCCTCGGTCACCGCATCGCGTGGAGCATGCAGCTGCGGTTAGGCCTGACGCCGCTCGCCGCCTACCGCGAGCTACCCTAGGCCGCGGGGCGCAACGTCAGGCGCGTCCCCAGACGAGCCCGTACAGCAGCAGACCGAGGACGATCGCGGTGAGCAGGATGTAGAGCCGGTCGCGCTGCAGCGCGAAGGCGACCAGTGTCAGCGCGACGCGCATCACCGGCGTCGCGATCAGGAGCACCAGCCCGAGCTGGACGATCGCCATGCTGTCGAGCGCGAGCGCGCCGCGGAAGATCCCGACCAGTCCCTGCAGCGGCGACGCCGCGGTGCTGAACGTCGCGAACTCGACCGGCCGGCTCCCGTGCTGCACGAGCAGCATCACCCCGCCGATGAGCACCACCCCAGCCGCGACCAGGACCCCGATCTGCAGCAGCCGACCGATCAGCTGCTCGACTTCGTGGTCGCTCCACCGCCCGACCTGGGTGTCCGCGACTTCGTTGCTCATGCGTGACCCCTGAATCCCTTGTACAGCATCTGGAACGCCATCACCACGACGACGGCGGTGAACAGCATGCGCAGCCATCGCACGTTCGCCCGTGCGAGCACCCGCGCCCCGAGCAGCGCGCCGGCGAGGACGCCGAGCATCACCGGGAAGGCGATCGCCGGCTCGATGTAGCCGCGGTGCAGGTAGACCCCCGCGCTCGCCGCCGCGGTGACCCCGATCATGAAGTTGCTCGTCGTCGTCGAGACCTTGAACGGGAGCTTCATCGTCCGGTCCATCGCCAGCACCTTGATCACCCCCGACCCGATCCCGAGCAGCGCCGAGAGGATCCCCGCTCCGAGCATCAGCGCCCACCCCTGCGGCACCCCCTGCACGGTGTAGTGCCTGACGCCGTTAGGCACCGGATACGTCCCGTTCAGCCGCAGCCGGTTCGCCCACGGATGCGCCGGCGCGTCGCTCGCGTGCTCCTCGCGCGTCTGGAAGGAGCGGAACGCGGTGTACAGCAGCACGAGCCCGAAGAGGATCGCCAGCGCGCTCGTCGGGATCACCCCGGCGAGCACCGCCCCGATCAGCGCGCCGATCGTCGTCGCCACCTCGAGGAAGATCCCGACGCGCACGTTGGTCCACCCCTCGCGCACATACGCCGCCGCCGCCCCTGACGACGTCGCGATCACCGAGACGAGCGACGCCCCGATCGCATACCGGATGTCGACGTGAAAGAGCAGCGTCAGCATCGGCACG
>DASSZC010000330.1:0-3647 GCA_035702925.1 Gemmatimonadaceae bacterium
CAACCCAAGGTGATCCGCGGTGCCGCGGGTGATCGCGTCCTCCGGCAGCTCGCTGCGATCTCGGGGGAGGACGGACGCCGACTCTCTGTCATGGATGGTCACGGTCGACTCGTCCTCCCCGCTGTACGCCAGGAGGCGACCCATGTCTGAGCAAGCGCCGGAGAAGCGCGCGCCGAGTCTGGTCGCGCTCTGGATCCGCCATTTCATACCGCTGCTTCACAAGGACCGGAGGGGGCTCGCCTGGGCGTCGGTCGCGATCATTCTCGACGCGATCCTGACGGTCTTCCGCCCGTGGCCGCTCAAGGTCGTGATCGATCGCGTGCTGGCGCACAAGCCGACACGGGTTCCGATCATCGGGCACTGGCTGGACCACGCGCCGTACGCGCCGATGACCATCCTCTACGGCGCCTGCGCGACGACGATGCTGATCGCGATCAGCACGGGGCTCCTCACGTACGTCTACACGCGGATCCTTGGCGACGTCGGCCAGAACTTCGTGTTCGTTCTCCGACGCAATCTCTTCGCGCACATGCAGCGCCTGTCGCTGCGCTTCCACGACCGGCAACGCACGGGCGACCTGATTACTCGCCTGACGGGCGACGTCGGCGCGATGCGCGACGTCGTGACGGGCGGCGCGATCATGCTTGGCAGCAATGCATGCCTGCTCCTCGGCATGCTTACGCTGATGGTCTGGCTCAACTGGCGCTTCGCGCTGGCCGCGCTTTCGGTGTCGCCGCTGCTCTTCTGGAGCGTGTTCCGCTACACGACACGCATCAAGCAGGCGGCGCGCCGCGCGCGGGTGAGCGACGGGCTCCTCGCCTCCGTGGCGCAGGAGACGCTTGCATCGATCCGCGTCGTGCAGGGGCTCGCGCAGGAGGAGCAGCAGATCAACCGGTTCCAGGTCCAGAACCACGACAGTCACGTCGCCCACCTCGTCGGCGTCCGCTTCCAGGCGTTCGTCGCGCCGCTCGTCGACGTGCTAGCGGCGGGCGGGCTCGCGATCGTGATGTGGTATGGGGCGCGCAGCGTGCTCGCTGGGGAGTTGACGACGGGGGACGTCGTCGTCTTCTTCGCTTACGTCACGAACCTGTACGCTCCGATCAAGGCGCTGGCGCGACTATCCTACTCCTTCAATCGCGCCGGGATCGGCGCCGAGCGCGTTGCCGATGTGCTGCAGGTGGAGAGCGAGGTCCGCGACGCTCCGGATGCGTTCCCGGCGCCGCGCCTCCGCGGCGAGATAGAGCTTCGCCGCGTCGAATTCCAGTATGTTCCCGGGCAACCCGTGCTCGGCACGATCGACCTCCACATCCGCGCCGGCGAGCGCATCGCCATCGTCGGCTCGACGGGAGCGGGGAAGAGCACGCTGGTGAGCCTGATCCCGCGCCTCTATGACCCGAGCGCGGGCGAAGTCCTGATCGATGGCACCGACGTCCGCGACTTCACCGTGCAGTCGCTGCGCGACCAGATGAGCCTCGTGTTGCAGGACTCGCTGCTCTTCAGCGGCACGATCCGCGAGAACATCGCCTTCGGTCGTGTCGGCGCGTCCGACGCTGATATCGAGCGAGCCGCGCGCGTCGCCAACGCCGCGGAGTTCATCGATCGGCTTCCCGACGGCTACGACACGCAGGTCGCCGAGCGCGGAACCACCCTCTCGGGGGGGCAGAAACAGCGGATCGCGATTGCGCGCGCGATCCTCCGCGACGCGCCGATTCTGATCCTCGATGAGCCGACGAGCGGACTCGATGCGGCATCGGAGCAGATTGTGGTCGAGGCGCTCGAACGTGCGGCGCAGGGCCGGACGACACTGACCATCGCGCACCGCCTGACCACCATCCGCTTTGCCGACCGGATCGTCGTGCTCGAGGGCGGGCGCATCGTCGAAGTGGGTACGCACGCCGAGCTGCTCGGGCGGCGCGGCCGCTACGCCGACTTCTGCAAGCTGCAGCTGGCTGTCTGACCGCGAGGGGGACGGCTTCGGATCGAGGCGGTCGTCGATCCGCTTGTTAAGCCCGGGGGTGTCTCACTCGCAGCCGCACCCCGGTCCACACCCCGGCGCCCGCTCGGCGGCGCGCGCCGCGCGCCACGCCCGCCAGCCGCGGAGGGAGAGATAGAGCGCGGCGGCGGCGACCGCCGCGGCTGCGATCCAGCGTTGCGTGTCGGGCGTCATCCGCTTCCCCCGAAGCCGAGCGCGAGTCCCGCGCGGTAGACCAGCAGCGCACCACCGTACGCCAGCGCGAGCATGTAGCTGAACTGCAGCGCCGCCCAGCCGGCGCCGCGCCAGCCGCCGCCGGTCTCACGGACCGTTATGGCAACGGTGCTCGTGCACATCAGCGCGAAGACGTAGAACACCATCAGCCCGACCGCGACCAGGGGCGTGTACACGGCGCGCCCGCTGCGGGCGTCGCGCTCCTCGCGCAGCCGCCGCGCGAGAACTCTCGAGTCGTCGTCCGTCGAAGCGCTGTAGATCGTTCCCATCGTCGAGACGAACACCTCGCGCGCCGCGAACGACGCGACCATCGACACGCCGATCTTCCAGTCGTAGCCGAGCGGCCGCACCGCCGGCTCGATGGCGTGGCCGACGCGGCCGAGGGCGGAGGACGCGAGCTGTCGTTCCGCCGTCGCCCCTGCTTCCGCGCGCGGGTAGTGAGCGAGCGCCCAGAGGAGGATGGAAATGGCGAAGATCACCGTCCCTGCCCGCCGGAGAAAGATCCGCACCCGCTGCCACACTGACGCGACGAGAACCCGCGCGCTCGGCAGCGAGTAGGGGGGCAGCTCCATGATCAGCGCCCGGGTATCGGAGCGGAGCAGGGTCCGGCGGAAGAGCGCCGCCATCCCGAGCGCGGCGACGGTGCCCAGCAGGTACATCGCGAGCAGCGTCAGGCTCTGGAGGCTGACGATTCCACCGACGCTCACCGCGGGAACGAAGGCGGCGATGAGCAGGGCGTAAACCGGGAGCCGCGCCGAGCAGCTCATCAGAGGAACGACCATGATCGTCGCCAGCCGCTCCTCGCGCTGCTGGATCGTGCGCGTCGCCATGATCCCGGGAACGGCGCACGCGTAGCCCGACACGAGGGGGATGAAGCTGCGTCCCTGAAGACCGAGTGGACGAACGTAGCGATCGACCGCGAACGCGGCGCGCGCCATGTACCCCGAATCCTCGAGCAGTCCGATCACGAGAAAGAGCATCGCGATCTGCGGGAGGAAGACGAGGACGCTCCCGACGCCGCCAAGCACTCCGTCGACGAGCAGGCTGCGGAGATCACCGGTGGGGAGTGCGTGCACGATCGCCGCACCGGCCGCGCCGACGAGTGCATCGATACCGTCGGCCATCGGCCGCGCCACCGTGAACATCGCCTGGAACGCCGCGAGCAGGATGGCGAGGAAGACCAGCGGCCCCCAGAGCGGGTGCAGCAGCACCCCGTCAACGCGGTCGCTCAGCGTGCGCGGTGAACCGTCAGCCCTCACGACGCACCGCTCGAGCACCTCGGCGATCCACGCATACCCGCGCTGCACGTTGATCTCGTCGCGCAGCCAGCTCCGCGCGGGGGGCGGGGGGAGCGATGGCGCGAGCTCGATGGCGTGGCGCAGGCGCTCGATCCCGTCGCCGCGGGTAGCGGAAACCGGCACGACGACCACGCCCAGCTCGT